>NZ_SPQM01000200.1 GCF_004570345.1 Blastococcus sp. CT_GayMR20
GATCTCGAGCCGGAACGTCAGCGCCCCGGCGTGCGCCGTCACCACCGACCCCGCGGTCGGCTCGGGGATGACGCAGAGATCGCCGAGGTGCCCGCGCCGGATCGTGGCCCAGGCGCCGAGACCGCCGTCCTCCTCGCCGATGACGCCGTGCAGGGCGACCGGCCGGACCAGGCGCACCCCCACCCGCTGGACGGCGGCCAGCGCGGCGAGGGAGGAGACGACGCCGGCCTTCATGTCGCAGGCTCCGCGGCCGTGGACGTCGCCGCCGACGAGGCGGGGGACGAACGGGTCGCCGTCCCACAGCGTGCGGTCGCCGGGCGGGACGACGTCGGTGTGCCCGGACAGGACCAGGGCGGGACGGTCCGCCTCGGCCGCGGGCAGCGTGCCGACGACGCCCCACGCCTCGGTGCGTTCCACCTCCTGGCCGGGGGCGTCCGCGGCCGTGGCGGCCTCGGCGAGGTCGATCGGCCAGGTGTCGACGTCGCAGCCGAGCTCGTCGAGCCAGCCGGCCAGCTGGTGCTGCACCTCGCTCTCGGCGGGTGTCCCGCCGACCGAGGGGACGGCGAGCATCGCGGTCAGCCGGTCGACCACCCACCGCTCGTCCACGGCGTCGACGACGCGGGCCTCCACATCCGTCAGGTCGGCCCTACCCCCGGTCATGGCCGGAGTCTGGCACGCGTCGCGACCGCCGTTCCGCGCCCGGAGCGCTAGCTTGACCGCCGTGACCGCGCCGCCGCCCCCGCCGGGCTGGTACCCCGACCCCGCCGGGAGTGCCGGCACCCGCTGGTGGGACGGGCAGGCGTGGACCGACCACGTCCAGCAGGCTGCACCGCCACCGCCACCGCCACCGCCACCACCGCCCCCGCCTCCGGTCCCGGTTCCGCCGCCCGCGGCGCACCACGCGCCGTCCGTACCGACCGGCGCCGGCCCCTCGCTCTACGAGCAGCCGGTGCTCGTCGTCAGCCAGAAGACGAAGCTGATCGAACTGACCAACGAGTACGCGGTCTTCGACGGCCAGGGCCAGCAGATCGGAGCCGTCGTCCAGGTCGGGCAGAGCGGGCTCAAGAAGGCCGTGCGGTTCGTCTCCAACCTCGACCAGTTCCTGACCCACCACCTGGAGGTCCGGGATGCCCGCGGGCCCCTGCTGGTGCTGACCCGTCCGGCGAAGTTCGTGAAGTCACGGGTGCTGGTGCAGCGGCCGGACGGCGCACCGGTCGGTGAGATCGTGCAGGCCAACGTCTTCGGCAAGATCCGCTTCGACCTGGTGGCGGCCGGGCAGCTGGTCGGGGCCATCCAGGCCGAGAACTGGCGGGCCTGGGACTTCGCGATCGTGGACGCCGCCGGCACCGAGATCGCCCGGATCACCAAGAAGTGGGAGGGGCTGGCGCGGACGCTGTTCACGACGGCCGACCGCTACGTCGTCCTCGTGCACTTCCGGCTGCCCGAGCCGCTGGCGAGCATGGTGATCGCGTCCGCGCTGACCGTCGACACCGCACTCAAGCAGGACGACCGCGGCTTCAACTGAGGGGTGATAGGAGCCCGTTCGGTTCGGCATCGACCGTCCTCCGCGGGTAACCTCGGAGGCGTCCGGGCCGGGTGCCACGTGCCCCCGGGTGCCATTTGGTTACGCCTTCACGGACTACCGCCCCGACCTCGGTCGGGGGCCTGGAGCCGGGTTGTGCATCTCGCCGCGAGGCGGCCGTCATCCGGTCCGGACCCGAACGCGGAGGAGCCCCCGTCCACGAGGACGGGGGCTCCTGTGCGTGCGTGGATCAGTAGGTCTCGTCGGTCGTGGTCCGCTGGACGGGGCCGCCCGCGACGGGCGCGCCGTAGCCCTCGCTGTGGGTGACGCGACGGCGGGAGCGGGGTCCCCAGACGGCGACCTCCAGCACGATGCCCAGGGCGCCGACGATCATCAGGATCCAGCCGACCACCTGCAGGTCGATGCCGCTCACGTCGACGTTCAGAGCGAAGGTCAGGATCGCGCCGAGCGCGAGCAGGACGATGGCAGTTCCGAGCCGCATGTGCACTCCCTTCATCACGGCGCGCATGCCCCTCACCTGCGGGCACGACGAACCGGCGGCGGGGTGCCGCACACCCGGCGTGCCCTCCGGCGCGGCGTCCGAAACCGCAGGTGAGGCCGTGCATCCCCCGATCGGATGTACCTAAGGGGCCTCAGACGGCCTCAGACCACCCGGGACGACGAGAACTGCGTGGTCGACCGATGCCGGGGCCACCCCCTCAGCACGACCGTCGTCCTCATCCACCAGGGACCTCCCTGGACCGAGAGAGGAAACCATCATGACGCTCCACTACAGCAGTCCGGCTCTCGACGCGGAGCTGGCCTATCGCCGGGAGATGCTGCAGGCCTCCGGTCGCGGCACCCGGACCCGGCGGGGCAGCTGGCTCCGCAGCCGGCGGCGGGCGCACTGAGCGCGCCCGCCGTCCCGGCGGTAACCGGCTCGGACCTGTCGGAGGTCCGTGCCACGATCATCGACGTGCCACGCTGGGACGACGCTCCGCTGGTGGGCCGGGCCGATGAGCTCGCCCGCCTGCTGGCGCACGTCGAGCGGGCGGAGTCCGGCCGGTCCACGGCCGTACTGCTCGCCGGCGATGCCGGCGTCGGCAAGACCCGGCTCCTCGACGAGCTGACGTCCCGAGCCGCTGCCCGGGGCGTCCGCGTGCTGATCGGTCATTGCGTCGACCTCGGCGACGTCGGGCTGCCGTACCTGCCCTTCGTCGACCTCCTCCGCCCGGTGGCGGCCGACCCCGACCTCGCCCCGAACGCGGCGGCCAACCCGGTCCTCGCCGCCCTCTTCGCGGGGCGGCCGGTGTTCTTCCCACCCGTGCAGCCGGTGCCCGAGGGGCGTGACCTCAGCCGCCCGCTGCCGCACCGTGCTGCGCCGCAGCCGGTCGAGGACGGGCGGCTCCAGCTGTTCGAGTCGGTCGCCGCGCTCATCTGCGAGCTGGCGTCCTCCGGGCCGCTGCTGATCGTCCTGGAGGACCTGCACTGGGCCGACCGGTCCAGCCGCGACCTGCTGCGCTACCTGCTGGCCCGGCTCTCCGACGAGCCGGTGGCCGTCGTCGCCTCCTACCGTGCCGACGATCTCCACCGGCGCCACCCGCTGCGCCCCTTGCTCGCAGAGCTGGTGCGGCTGCCCGGCGTGGAGCGGCTCGACCTCAGCCCGCTGCCCGATGCCGACGTCGGCGCGCTGGTCCGCCGGCTGGCCGCGGCGGCCGGCTCGCTGCCCGACTCCGTCGTCGAGGACGTCGTCGCACGGGCCGAGGGCAACGCCTTCTACGCCGAGGAGCTCGTGGCGGCGGGGCTGCACGGCGAGGCCTTGCCCATGGCCCTGACCGACGTCCTCCTCGCCCGCGTGGAGCAGCGTTCGCCGGCAGCCCAGCAGGTGTTGCGCGTCGCCGGGGTGGCCGGCCGCCGCGTCCGTCACGAGCTGGTGGCCGCGGTGGGCGGACTGGGCGACGGCGACCTGGAGACGGCGCTCGCGGAGGTCGTGCACCACCACTTGCTGGTCGTCTCCGACGACGGTCGCTACCGGTTCCGGCACGCGCTGCTGCGCGAAGCGGTGCTGGTCGATCTGCTGCCGGGAGAGCGGGTGCGGCTGCACGCCGCCATCGCGGCCTATCTGGCCCGGGTGCCGGGGGCCGGCACCGCAGCCGAGCGGGCGCACCACGCGCGCGAGAGCAACGACCTGCCCGGCGCCTTCACCGCGTCGCTGGAGGCAGCGGCCGCAGCCGGCGGTGTGGGCGCCCCCGCCGAGCAGCTGCAGCACCTGGAGGCGGTGCTGGCGCTGTGGTCGGCGGTGCCCGATGCCGCGGAGCGGGCCGGGCGGGACCAGGCGGCCCTCCTGCTCGAGACCGCGGCCGCCGCTCGGACGGTGGGGGAGCCGCACCGGGCCGTCGCCCTGCTGCGCTCGGCCCTGGAGGTGCTCGGGCCGGACGCCGACCCGGAGGCCCGTGCGCGGGTCCACTACACGCTGGCGCAGGCGATGGTGCGGGTCGAGGACGACGCGGGCGCCTACCGCGAGAGCGCAGCGGCCATGGCCCTCGTGCCGGCGCAGCCGCCGTCGAAGGTGCGCACCTGGGCGGCGGCCACGCACGCGCGGATGAGCTACTCGGTCGGCCGCAACGACGAGGCGGACGCGGCGGCCGACGAGGCGCTCGCGGCCGCCGACGCCCTGGGCTTCGACGGCGCCTGGGCAGACATCGCGGTGACCCAGTTGCGTGCGCGCCCGGGTACCGATCCGGCAGCGGCGCGCGCCCGCCTCGACGAGGCGCTGACCAGGGCACGCCGGTCCGGCAACGTCGAGGTCGAGATGCGCGTGCTGTTCAACCTCGCCTCCTTCACCTTCGAGGTGGGCCGGATCGACGAGGCGCTCGACTGGACCCGGCGGGGTACGCGCCGCGCCCGTGACCTCGGGGTCGAGTGGTCGTACTACCCGGCCGAGCTCCGGCACCTGCACGTGACCGCCCTGTACATGGCAGGTGACTGGGACGCCAGCCTGGCCGAGGCCGACGAGCTCGCTCGGGTACCGGAGATGTCCGCGCACGTCCGCGCGGACGGCCTGCTCGTCCTCGTCGGCCGGGGAGACCCGCGTGCACGGGAGCGGATCGACTGGGCCCGGGGGCTCATCCCGCGGCTGCGCGCGCACGTGCTGCTCGACCTGGTGACGGCCGGCTCGGAGATCGACCTGGCGGCCTGGGAAGGCGACGCGCAGACGGCGGTCGACGTCGCGCTCACCGCCTCGCGGCGGATCCGGGAGGTGTGGTCCGACGACCACCTCGGCGTGCTGCGGCTGGCCGGCACCGCGCTCGCGCCGGTGGGGGACGCCGCAGCCGCGGCGCGCCGCGACCACGATCCCGCCGCAGAGGAGCGCTGGCTGCGGGCCGGCCAGGAGCTGGTGGCGGCAGCCCGGTCCTCGGTCGACGTCTACCGGGGCCTGTACGGGGACACCATGGGCGTGGAGGCGCTCGCCTGGCTGGCGCGCGTGGAGGCGGAAGCTGCCCGGCTCGAGGGCAAGGCCGCCCCGGAGCTCTGGCGGGCCGCGGTGGACGCCTTCGAGTTCGGGCACGTGTACGAGCAGGCGCGTTCGCGGTGGCGGTTGGCGGAGGCGCTGCTCGCATCCGACGACCGCGCGACTGCCGCAGCGGAGGCGCGTGCGGCCCATGACGTGGCCGTCCGTCTGGCCGCCGAGCCGTTGCGGATCGCCGTGGAGGGGCTGGCCCGGCGCGGCCGGCTCGACATCGGGGTGGCGGCCGCGCGCTCCGCCGACGCCTCCGTCGTCCTGACGCCGCGCGAGGCCGAGGTGCTGTCGCTGCTCGCGCAGGGCCGCACCAACCGCCAGATCGGGTCCGAGCTCTACATCAGCGAGAAGACGGCGAGCGTGCACGTCAGCAACATCATCGCCAAGCTGGGCGCCAGCGGCCGCACCGAAGCGGTCGCCATCGCCTCCCAACGGGGGATGTTGCCGTAGTCCGTGATCGCGCCGAGTGGGGCCCGGAGGGTTCCGCGCAGGCGTGATGAAGCGGCTCCATGGCCGTCGGGTACGGCTCCTGGTCGCGGTGCGGTCCGGAGGACCGCGGTGTCACAGCATGGTGCGCAGGCGCTCGCGGCGGGCGCGGAGGACGTCGACCGACGCCGACGCCGACGGGGGGCCGGGCACCGACTGGCGCAGCTGCGTGTGGATGACCGCGTGCGGCTGTGACTGCCGGGCGGCGACGCGGCTCACCAGCCGGTTGATCTCGCGGCGCAGCTCGGCGGCGTCGCGCCAGGACCGGCCGGCGTCGTCCTCGTCGGGGTGGTCCTCGACGAGCATGAACTCCTCACCGTCTGCCCGGTGCGACTGGGCGATCCGCACCCGCAGCTCGTCGTCCCGCTTGGAGAGCAGCTCGGCGGTCTGCGCCGGCGTGAGCAGGCCCGGGATGCCGAGGAACTCCTCGTCCTCCGGCGCCACCTCGACCAGCGCGGGGCGGCCCTCACCGGTGTGCGCCGTCCCGCCGTGCAGCACGTGGGCGAAGCGGGCGTCGGCCTCCAGCGCCTCCCACTGCGTCAGGCCGTCGAGGTCCTTCTCCTTCGGGGGCAGCGGCTCGAGGTCCAGTTCGTCGCCGACCTCGGTCTTCGGCGGCGGCATGACGTGGTTGCGCTCCTCCTCCATGGAGGCGGCGAGCGTCAGCAGCGGCCGCACCGCGGGGAGGAACACCGTCGCCGACTCGTGCGGCGCCCGCGAGCGGACCACGCGGCCGACGGCCTGGGCGAAGAACAGCGGCGTCCGGTAGGAGGTCATCCACGCCAGGACGGCGGCCCGGGGGACGTCGACGCCCTCGGAGATCATCCGCACGCAGACCGCGATACGGGCCGACCCGGTGGCGAAGCGTTCGATCTTCTTCGACGCCTTCGGGTCGTCGGAGAGGATCAGCTCGGCCGCCTTGCCGGTCACCCGGCGGACGATCTTGGCGTAGGCACGGGCGTCGTCCTGGTCGCTGGCCAGGATGAGCCCGGCGGCGTCCGGCATCCCGGTCTCGCGCAGGTGGGTGATCCGGTCGTCCATCGCGGCGATCACGTGCGGGACCCACTGACCCTTGGGGTCCAGCGCCGTCCGCCAGGCCTGCATCTCCACCGACTTGGTGCCCGCGTCGGACAGCGAGGCGGCGACGACCTCGCCCGCGGAGTTCCGCCAGCGCGACGTGCCGGTGTAGGCGGCGAACACGACGGGCCGGACGACGGAGTCGGCGAGCGCCTCCTTGTACCCGTAGGTGTAGTCGGCGCGGCTGACCAGGCCGATACCGCCCTCGCCG
>NZ_SPQM01000201.1 GCF_004570345.1 Blastococcus sp. CT_GayMR20
CGGCCTCCAGGACGGCGGGGTGCTCGTGCAGCACCTCCTCGATCTCGCGCGGGTAGACGTTGAACCCGCCGCGGATCACCAGGTCCTTCTTGCGGTCGACGATGTAGAAGAAGCCGTCGTCGTCCCGGTAGCCGAGGTCGCCGGTGTGGAACCAGCCGCCCCGCATGGCCTCCGCAGTGGCCTCCGGCCGGCCGAGGTAGCCCTTCATGACGCAGTGGCCGCGCAGGACGATCTCACCGACGGAGTCCGGCCCCGTCGGGAGCTCGTGGTCCTCGGCGTCGACGACACGGACCTCCACGCCCCACAGCCGCTTGCCGATCGACATGACGCGACGGTCCTCGACGCTGCGGTTGAAGGTGGCCATCGCGCAGGTCTCCGACAGGCCGTAACCCTCGAGGACGGGTACCCCGCCGTAGGCCGCCTCGAAGCCGCGGAGCACCTCGCCGGGGATCGAGGCGCCGCCGGAGACGCACACCCGCAACGAGGAGACGTCGCGACCGGCGAGATCGGCGTGCAGGAGCGCCACGAACATCGTCGGGACGCCGCAGAAGACGGTCACCCGGTGCTGCTCGATCGCGTCCAGGACGGCGCCGACCTCGAAGCGGGGGACGAGCACCAGCGTGGCGCCGCACCGGATGGCGGTGTTCATGACGCTGGAGAGCCCGAAGACGTGGAAGAGCGGCAGCACCGCCATGCTGACGTCGTCGTCGCGGTAGTCGAACGTGTCCCCGGCGACCGAGGACGCCATGTACAGCTGGAAGTGGGTGAGCTCCGCGCCCTTGGGCCGGCCGGTCGTCCCGCTGGTGTAGATGATCACCGCGGTGTCGTCGCTGTTCATCGGCTCGATCTCGTAGCGCTCGGCCCCGTAGAGCTCGTCGAACGGCGACGTCCCCTCGACCGCCGAACCCACCACGAAGACCTGCGCGCCGCCGGCTGCCCCCTTGAGTGCCTCCGCGGCGAAGGCATCGAAGGTGATCAGCACCCGCGCCCCGCTGTCCTGCAGGTGGTAGGCGATCTCGGGCGCCTTGAGCAGCGGGTTGAGCGGCACGAGCGTCACCCCGGCCTTGAGCGCTCCGAAGTAGGCGAACAGGAACTCCGGCACGTTGGGCAGCTGCAGGGCGACGGCATCGCCACGGCTCAACCCCGCCGCCTGCAGGCCCGACGCCACCCGGCCCGACATGATGTCGACCTGCTGGTAGCTCAGCGTCAGCGAACCGATGTGGAGCAGGGGGTGCTCCGGGTTCTCCAGCGCGGACTCCCGCAGGATCGTCGCGAGGTTGAAGCTCATGTCGTTCCCCCAGGCGAGCCTTCAGGTGGTGCCGGAATCCCTGTTCAAGGTGTCCCGCAGGGCCTCGAGGCCGCTGAACCGCGGACGCCAGCCCAGCTGCTCCCGCGCCTTCGCGGTGTCCATGATCGCCGGACGGCTCGCGGCCTCGACCCACTCGGCGACCGGCGGCAGGAACGGCAGGCGCGAAAAGGCACGCGCGGCGGCCTGAGCCGGTCCGGCGGGCAGCGGGATCGGCAGGGCGCCGAACTCGCGGGCCACCTCGACCGCCGTGACGATGCCGTCGCCGGCGATGTTGTAGGCGCCGGGCGGGCCGGCCCCGACGATGCACTGCACGAGCGCGCGGCCGACGTCCTCCTCGTGGATGAACTGCATCGGCAGGTCGGGGGTGAACACCGGCACCGGGAACGGGAGGCGTCGCGGCCGGCTGAACAGCATGCGGCCCAGCGGGGCCAATGGCCCGGGCAGGACGTCCTTGCCCCCGACGACGTTCGGGCCCAGCACGATCGGCGGGCGCAGCAGGAAGAGCGCGAGCGCGGGGTGCTGTGCCGCCTCCGCCTCCAGCAGGCCCTCCAGCTCGGCCTTCTCCTGGGCGTAGAACAGCTTGGCCGCCGGGCGGGTGGGCCAGTCCTCGGCGATCGTCTCCGGGTTGTCGTCGTGGAACCCGTAGGCCGCCACCGAGGAGGCGTAGACGAACCGGCGAGCGCCCGCGGCGGCCGCAGCGCGGAACACGTTGAGCGTGCCGTCGACGTTGATCGACCGGGTGGTCTCCCGCGAGGCGTTCCCGGTGATCAGGAAGGCGAGATGCACGACGACGTCGGCGCCCTCGAACGCGGCCCGCAGCGCGTCCTCGTCGCGGACGTCGCCCTGCCGGTACTCCATCTTCGTCCAGCCGCGCTCCGCCGGGTCGAAGGGACGTCGGGCGATGCCGATGACCCGCCCGATGCGGTCGTCGTCCTCGAGGAGTGGGATGAGCCCGGACCCGAAGGTGCCGGTGGGGCCCGTGACGGCGACCGTCAGCTCGCGCGCGGCCGCCTCGTCGTCATCCAGTCCGCGGGGACCTTCGCCGAGCGCGCCCGCCCCGCGCCGCCGACCCGGGCTCACCGGGACGCCGCCGCCTTCTTGGCCGGTCGCTTGGCCGGCTTCGCCGCATCTTTCGCGGGGGTCGCGGCCTTGGCGGGGGTCGCGGCCTTGGCGGGCGTCGCCGCAGTGGCGGGGGCGGGGGCGGCGGCCGGCGAGGTCGACGACTTGTCGGACTGCTTCTGGGCGATCGCCAGCAGCTGCTCGATCCCGCGCCGGATGCCGCCCGACAGCACGTCGACGTCCGGGTAGCCGTCGAAGTCGGCGTTGATCCCGAAGGTCATCGTGTTCAGGTAGCTGAAGATGCCGATGGAGCAGCGCGTGCCACCGGCGATCGGCACGTAGGCGGTGGCGGACAGCATCCGCTTGCCGAGCACGTACAGCGGCACCCGCGGGCCTGGCACGTTGGTCGTCACTGCCTGGCACCACATCTGGCCGGCCTGCATCACGGCCCGGACGCCCATGGAGAGCAGGGTGGGGGCGACGTAGTTGCCCATCGCGATGATCGAGTTGGCGTCGACGGCCCCCATGGTCTTCTTGTACTCGTCCATCTGCCCGCGGATCGCACCCAGTCGCTCCACCGGGTCGGCGATGCCGACGGGCAGGTCGACGAACACGGCGGAGACCTGGTTGTTCAGTGCGCCCTTCTGGTCGGGCCGCCGGACCGACACCGGCACCATCGAGCGGACGACGAGCCTCTCGGAGGTGAGCTCACCGCGGCCCTGCAGGAGATCCCGGAAGCCGCCGGTGATCGCGGTGAGGACGACGTCGTTGACGGTGCCGCCGAGTGCCGTCCGCACCGCCTTGAACTCCTCGAACCTGCCGTCGGTCCAGGCCCAGCGCCGGTGTGGGCCGATCGGTCCGTTCAGCGACCGGGCGGTCGGGGTGACCGCCTGCTTCGCCAGCGACGGCACGGTCTGGGCCAGTGTCCTGCTCTGCCCGGCGAGGCCCTTCGCCGCTCGCACCGCGGAGCCGACGCTGGGCATGGACGTGAGCTGCTGGAGCGGATGGGTGATCGTGTCGTTGACCGCCTGCTGGACCACCGTGAGGGACGACGGCGTGCGCCGTGGCGTCCAGTCCTGTGGGGCCTCGTGCTTCGCGTCCGGGTCGAGGTCGAACATCAGCTGCATCAGGTCGGTGCCGGCGACGCCGTCGACCATGCAGTGGTGCACCTTGGAGATGAGGGCCCACTTGTCGTCGGCGAGGCCCTCCACGAGCCACAGCTCCCACAGCGGCTTCGCCATGTCGAGCCGCTGACCGAGGACGCGGCCGGCCAGGTTGCGCAGCTGCTCGTCGCTGCCCGGACGCGGCACCGCGGTGTGCCGCACGTGGTACAGGATCTGGAAGTGCGGGTCGTCGACCCAGACAGGGCGGCCGAGCTGCATGGGGACGGGCCGGACGCGCTGGCGGTACCGCGGCACCTTCGGCAGCTTGCTGAGGATCAGCCGGACGACGTCGCCGTACGTGGGGGCGGGCCCGTCGAAGACCGCCACCGACCCCACGTGCATGGGGGTGTTCTCGCTCTCCGCGTAGAAGAAGCTCGCGTCGAGGGCGCTCAACCGGTCCACGTTCTGCTCCTCGCAATTTCACGATCTTGGTTGGCCGCTGAAGTTAGGTGTGTCTCCGGGTGCACGCAAACTGATCTTGTGGCGGTGACCACAACCTTCATGCCCGGGCGGCGGGCGGTCAACCCGCGTTCCTCCTACCGAGGGCGATCCGGTCGAGCAGGTCGGTGAACGCCTGGTTCACCACGGCGGTGCGGGTCAGGTTGACGCTGTGCCCGGCTCCCGGGACGACGACCAGGTCCGCGCCCTCGCCGATCTGCTCGGCGATCCGCCGGCCGTGGGCCGCGGGGGTCAGCCGGTCGTGGGTCGCGGCGACCACGGTGACCGGCACGCGCTCGAGGATCCGGAGGGACTCCGTCTCGTCGTGGTCGAGGAAGGTCGCGTAGAACGCCATGGTCACGGGCAGCGGCGTCTCCTCCAGGAGCTGCTGCACGAGGCGCACGTCGTGGGGATGGGCGTCGCTCTCGCCGAACAGCAGCCGGCGGGTGACCCGGCGGCCGATCGCCGTCCCGCGCCGGCGGAAGCGCTCGAGCAGCGGGGCCAGGAACTGCAGGAAGCGCAGGTAGAGCGACAGCAGGCCGAGCCTGCGGACGAGCTTGACGGCGAGCCCCAGGACGCCGGTCTCCACCAGGCCACCGGCCGACGTGGCCAGCAGGAGGACGCCGACGACGCGGGTGCCGAAGAGCTCCGGCCGCTGACGCGCCAGCGCCATGACGCTCATGCCACCCATCGAGTGCCCGGCCAGCACGACCGGCCCGGTCGGGACCGTGGCGTCGAGGACCTCGCCCAGGTCGCGACCCGTGCGGTCGATCGTCGCCTTCGTCAGCGGCGTCCACCCGGAGCGCCCGTGGCCGCGCTGGTCCCAGAACACGAGCCGGGCGCGGTCGCGGAGGGCGGTGCGCTGCAGTTCCCACTCGGCCAGCCGGGCGGTGAAGCCGTGCGAGAACAGGACGGTGACGTCGGCCGTCTCCTCCCCGTCCACCTCCACGTGCAGGGGTACGCCGTCGTCGGTGGTGACGGTGCGGGAGCCTGGCGGGGGAGGTTCGGACAGCGCGGGCAGGGAGAGCGGCTCATCTGTGGGCACCCGGCTCATCCCAGGGGCACGCCCCCGCGCGCGCAACTGCGGCTCAGGTCTCCTGGCGCCGGCCGGGCGCGTTCTCGCGCACCAGCCGGCGGGTGGTGTCCACCTCGCGCGCGACCGGGGCGAGCACGCCGTCGGCGAGGATCTCGGCGTCGTCGGGGACGCGGTGGGCCCGCACGTCCTCCTCGAGCCGCCGGATGGCCCGCCGGAGGACGGCGACCTGCGCGAGGTCGGGAGCCGGGTCGCCCTCGCGCTGGGCGATGACGGCCTCGGTGACGGCGTCCGACGTCCGTTCCAGCTGGACGATGACCGGCCACCAGGCGGCGGCGCGGTTGCTGATCGGCGGGGGTTCGGCGAGCCGCCGTTGCAGCTGGGTCTGCAGCTCGGTGAGCGCACGGTAGTTGCGGCGCCGCGCCCGCCGTCGGTCCGCCGGGCTCCCGGTGAAGGCGGCCTCGACGAACGCGTCGAGGGCGAGGGCGGCGTCCCGGAGCGCCTCGTCCAGTGGTGCCCGCCAGGTCTGCGGCCAGAGGAGGTAGCCGAAGACGAGGACGATCGCGCACCCGATGAGCGTGTCGGTGAGGCGGGCACCCACCAGTCCCGGTCCGCTCGGCAGGGCGAGGTCGAGCAGCAGGATGATCACCGGGGTCTGGAACACCGAGAAGAGCCCGAAGTTGGCGTTGCGGGCCCAGGGGAGCAGCGCGGCGAAGAACGCCATCGCGACGAGCACCCAGGCGTCGCGCGGCAGGACGGCGAGCAGCGCCGAGCCGATCAGGACGCCGAGGAGGGTGCCGGCGCCGCGCTGGACCGCCCGCGTGAACACCGATCCGAAGTCGGGCTTGAGCACGATCGCGACGGTCAGGAGCACCCAGTAGGGCCGCTCGATCGGCAGGTACTGGCGGGCGATCTCGGCGATGGTCATGCACAGCGCCAGCCGGACGGCGAAGGCCCGGCTCTCGGTGTTCGTGAGGGTGCGGTCGGCCAGTTCGCGCAGCCGGGTCCGCAGGTCGACCTCGGGTCGGTGCGCGGCGGCACCGGCCCGCTCCTCGGGGTCGCCGACGACGTTCCACACCAGCCGGATGCCGTGCCGCACGGTGCGCCGGGCCGGGGTGCCCTCCTCGCGCGGCGGGGGCCGTTCCTGCGTCAGCTCGCCCGTGCCGTCGAGCGCGGCGGCCAGGGCGCGGACGGCTGCCACGTCCTGCGGGTCCGGGGGATCGCCGGCCCGGGCCGCCGCGACGGCTCCCTCGACCAGCGGCGCCGCCGCGTTGAGGACGCCCGCCAGCTCCGACAGCTCCCGGCTGCGCCCGGCCGAGAGACTGCGGCTGCGGATGACCCGGTCGTAGGCGGCGTTGAGCGCGGTGGTGAGCGCGCGGCGGGCGTCCTCGGCCTGGGGCGTGCCGACGGCGGTCAGCAGGTCGGCGATCCGCGTGAAGACCGCCGCCACGGACGTGCGGTCGGGGTCGAGCGCCTCGGTGCGGGCCTGCACCAGCGTGGCCAGCGTGGCCCAGCCGGCACCGGCGAAGAAGAACCCGATCTCCGCGGGAAGGGAGAGCGGGGTGACCAGCCCGGAGGAGAGCGCGGTGTAGACCAGCAGCTGCAGCGAGCCGAGCGACAGGGCCGCGTTGACCGAGCTGATCAGGGCGGCGACCGCCGAGATCAGGGCGATGAGGACGACGGGCGCCCATCCGCCGCCGGTCGCGAACTGGCCCGCGAGCAGCCCCACCGCGCCGCAGTCGGGCCCCCTGCGCGACCAGCTCCGCCGGACGGCGGCGGCGGTCGGCTTCGGCGCG
>NZ_SPQM01000202.1 GCF_004570345.1 Blastococcus sp. CT_GayMR20
CGCGGCGTCCCGCTCCAGGATCCCGTCGCGGATCCAGTTCGCAAGGGTCTCGGCGGCCAGCTCGGCGGACCCGACGGCCGTCGAGGGCGCGGATCCCGACGGCGAACGGTCGACGAGGGGAAGGATGAGGCGCACGATGTTGTTCGGATCGGCGTCGACCAGGCGGGCACGGCCGTTCGGCGTCACCAGGTCGTAGGCTGGCGAGCTCACCCGGGCGAGGTGCTCGGGATCCCGCTGCCGGTAGGTCAGCGCCCGGAAGGGCCGGACCTCGAGCCCCGGCGCCGACGAGGGCGCACGGGACTCCGACGACGAGATCACGACGACGATCGTAGGAGCGTGCGCTTCCGGCCCTCGCCGCGCCCGGCAGGCGCGGTCAGGAAGACGCCGCGAGCCCACCCGTACCGGGCCGTGGGGAAGGGGGACGTGTGCCGGAGGAGACCGCGCCCGAGGGTGGCGTCTACGAGTGGTACCGCCGCGGGTTGCAGCTGCTCGGCGAGGGCCATCCGGCGGCCGCGGCGACGCTGCTCGCACGGGCGGCCGCAGACGAACCCGGGTCCCGGAGCATCCTGGAGGCGCTGGGACGCGCCCAGTACGACGCCGGCCGATACGAAGAGGCGATGACGACCTTCACCACTCTCACCGCGCTCAACCCCACCGACGACTACGCCCATTTCGGCCTCGGCCTGGCCGCGGGCAAGGCCGGCGAGCTACGCCTGGCCGCCGAGCACCTGGCGCTGGCCGTCGCCATGCGCCCCGACCTGGGGCACTACGCCCGCGCGCTGCGCGGGGTGCGCGCCCGGCAGGCGGCGGAGTCCGCGTGACGGTCCCGCTGGCCGCCGGTAGCCCAGAGGCTCCGAGCGCGGTCCACGACGTCGCCCTCCTGGACCTCGACGGGGTGGTCTATGTCGGTCCGGACGCGGTGCCCGGCGTCCCCGAGGCCCTGTCGGCCGCGCGAGCCGCCGGCATGCGGCTCGGCTTCGTCACCAACAACGCCGCCCGCACCCCGGACGAGGTCGCCCTCCACCTGACCGAGCTGGGCGTCCCCGCCGGGGCGGACGACGTCATCACCAGCTCGCAGGCCGCCGCAACCGTCGTCGCGGAGCTGCTCGGCCCGGGTGCGGCCGTCCTGCCCGTCGGCGGCCCCGGTGTCACGGCCGCCCTGCGCGCGGCCGGCCTGACCGTGGTGGAGCGGGCCGAGGACGGCCCGGCCGCCGTCGTCCAGGGGTACGGGCGCGAGGTCGGCTGGGCCCACCTCGCCGAGGCCGTGGTCGCAGTACGCAACGGGGCGCGCCACGTCGCCACGAACACCGACGCCACGATCCCGTCGCCGCGCGGACCACTGCCCGGCAACGGGGCGATGGTCGGGGTGGTCAGCGCGATCACCGGCCGGCAGCCGCTGGTCACCGGCAAGCCCGACCCCGCGATGCACGCGGAGTGCGTCCGGCGGACCGGCGCCCTGCGGCCCCTGGTCGTCGGCGACCGGCTCGACACCGACATCGAGGGCGCGCGCCGCGCCGGCGCGGCCAGCCTGCTCGTCCTGACCGGCGTGACGGTCCCGGCGACGCTGCTCGAGGCGCGGCCCGATCACCGGCCGGACCTGCTCTCCGCCGACGCCGCCGGGCTGCTGACGGCGCATCCGTCCGTGCGCTCCGGGGACGGCACCTGGCGGTGCGGGGGCGCGGAGGTTCGGCCGGGTGAGGGGGACGACGTCCTCGTGCTCACCTCGGTCGACGACGACGCGGACGACGGGCTGGACGGGCTGCGGGCCCTGTGCGTCGCGCACTGGTCACGGCATCCCGCCGAGGGCGTTCCCGTCCGCGTCGTCGCCGCCGGCGACCGCGCCGCCGGGGCTCTGCAGCGCTGGGGGCTGACGGAGCCCTAGAGGAGCTTGCGGAGGCGCAGGAGGTCCCGCAGGCCGGCCTCGAGCTTGACCCGCCCCGTGGCCCAGGCCGAGGCGAACTGGAGGTCGCCCTCGGTCAGTGCGACGAGGTCGTCGCTGCTCATCGTCAGGCGGATGTCGGCCTTCGGCACCCCCGGCTCGTCCGGGACGACGTGCAGGTCCCGCACCGCTCCCGAGCTCAGCCGGCCGAGCACGACCTGGCGCAGGTCGGGAAGCCGGCAGGAGAGGCTGCGGTCCAGGCCGGCCGCCGCGGGGTTGCGCGCGAGGTCGCCGAGGATGCCCTCGAGGGACTTGATGCACTGATCGATCGTCGCCACGCGGGCGCGCCTCCCGAGCAAGGGACTGAGTTCATGCCGTTCGCGGGGACGCTATCGCCCTGCTCCGACCCCCGTGCCCGTCGTCCCCGGCCGGTAACCTCGCGAGCGAACCGAATGGGCTCGGACGAGTGGCGCCCCAGCGCGCCGGCCCGTTCCCACCACCCTCCGAGAGGCGAGCACCATGACCGAGCCGACGCCGTCGCGACCGGTTCCGGGTCCGCCACGGCCCGGTCCGGGACCGGTGCCCGCCGAACCGTCCGTCCGGAGTGACCCCGACGACGCGGCGACCGGGACCGAGGACGCCTTCGCCGACCTCGAAGGCCGGCCGGTCGCCGAGCACGTCGACGTCTTCGAGGCCGAGCACGCCCGGCTCGAGCGCGAGCTCGGCACGATCGACCGGCTCTGATGGCCCGTCGCAGCCGGCTCGACGCGGAGCTCGTCCGGCGGGGACTGGCCCGCTCCCGGGAGCACGCGGTCACCCTCATCGCCGAGGGGCGCGTCGCCGTGGCCGGACAGGCCGCGACGAAGCCGGCCACCGGCGTCGAGGCCGGCACCCCGGTGGTGGTGCGCACCGACCCCGACGAGCCGAGCTGGGTCTCCCGCGGCGCCCACAAGCTGATCGGCGCGCTCGACGCGTTCGGCGTCCCCGTCGAGGGCCGCCGAGCCCTGGACGCCGGGGCCTCCACCGGCGGCTTCACCGAGGTGCTCCTCAGCCGGGGCGCCGCCGAGGTGGTCGCCGTGGACGTCGGCTACGGCGAGCTTGCCTGGTCGCTGCGCACCGACGAGCGCGTGCGGGTGCACGAGCGCACGAACGTCCGCGCCCTCACGCCCGAGGCGATCGACGGGGCGGTCGACCTCGTGGTCGCCGACCTCTCGTTCATCTCCCTGCGGCTCGTGCTGCCGGCGCTGACCGCCTGTGCGCGGGAGGGCGCCGACCTGCTGCCGATGGTCAAGCCACAGTTCGAGGTGGGGCGCGAGCGGCTCGGTTCCGGTGGAGTGGTCCGCGATCCCGGGCACCGGGCGCAGGCCGTGCTGGGGGTCGCGCGGGCTGCGGCGTCGCTCGGCTGGGGGACGGCGGGGGTGGTGGCGAGTCCGCTTCCCGGGCCGGCTGGCAACGTGGAGTTCTTCCTGTGGCTCCGGCGCGACGCCGGCCCGCCGCGGGAGGACGACGTCGGACGAGCAGTCGAGGAGGGGCCCCAGTGACCCAGTCAGGCGAGAACCCCGGCCAGGAGGGTGGGGCGGGGTCGTCGGAGGAGCCCCGCCGCGTCCTGCTCGCCGTCCACACCGGCCGGCGCGACATCGTGGAGCTCGCGCGGACGTCGGCCGCGCGGCTGCACGCCGGCGGCATCGTCGTCCGCGTGCTCGACGACGAGGCGGACGACCTGGGCATCGCCGACGCCGAGGTGGTGGCCGCCGACGCCGACGCCGCGCGGGGCGCGGAGATCGTCATGGTCTTCGGCGGCGACGGCACGTTCCTGCGCGCCGCGGAGCTGGCCCGCTACACCGACGCCGCCCTGATGGGGGTCAACCTGGGCCGGGTCGGCTTCCTCGCCGAGACCGAGCCCGAGGCGGTCGAGGAGACCCTCATCGCGATCGAGCGGTGCGAGTACTCCGTCGAGGAGCGGCTGGCCGTGGAGGTGGACGTCCTCGACAGCTCGGGGACCGTCGTCGGCGGAACCTGGGCGCTGAACGAGGTCTCCGTGGAGAAGGCGGAACGCTCGCGGGTGCTCGACGTGGTGCTCGCCATCGACGGACGGCCGCTCACCAGCTTCGGCTGCGACGGCGTCCTCTGCGCCACGCCCACCGGCTCGACGGCATACGCGTTCTCGGCAGGGGGACCGGTCATCTGGCCCGACGTCGAGGCGTTGCTGCTGGTGCCGAGCAACGCGCACGCGCTGTTCTCCCGGCCGCTGGTGACGTCCCCGAACTCGGTGCTCACCGTCGCCACGCCCGCGGACGGCAACCGCGCCCGCGTCTCCGCCGACGGGCGTCGGGTCGTGGAGATCCCGGACGGCGGGCACGTCGACGTCCGCCGCGCGGACCGCCCCGTGCGGATCGCGAGGGTGCACAAGGCGACCTTCGGTGACCGGCTGGTCGCGAAGTTCGGGCTGCCCGTCCGCGGCTTCCGCGAGGCCCGCACGGGAGCCCAGCACCCCGACATGGGGCACGAGCTGCACACCAGCCGCAACGTGCTGGCCCGCGACATCGTCGATCCGTCGGGCGACCGCGCCGCGGCAGGGGAGGTGGCCGGTGCCGGCACGCACGACGACGCCTGAGCGCCCCCCCACCGTGACCGACGCCGGGAACGGGGGTCCCGGGCGGCTGACGGAGCTGCGGATCCGCGGCCTGGGCGCCATCGACGACGTCACGCTCGAGCTGGGCAGCGGCCTGACCGTGGTGACCGGCGAGACCGGTGCGGGCAAGACGATGGTCGTCACCGGCCTCACCCTGCTGTTCGGCGGACGGGCCGACCCCGGCCGGGTGCGGGCCAACGGCCGAGCCGGCGTCGAGGGCCGGCTCCTGCTGCCCGCCGGGTCACCGGTCTGGGAGCGCGCGACGGACGCCGGCGCCG
Source organism: Blastococcus sp. CT_GayMR20 (assembly GCF_004570345.1). The sequence goes on from NZ_SPQM01000202.1 coordinate 4,790, forward strand.
ACCCGGACGACGACGGCAGCCTGATCCTCGCCCGCACGGTGAGCGCCGAGGGCCGGTCGCGGGCCTTCCTCGGCGGCCGCAGCGTCCCCGTCGGCGTCGTGGCCGAGCTCGCCGAGGGGCTGCTGGCCGTGCACGGGCAGTCCGACCAGCTCCGGCTGTCCCGCCCCGCCGAGCAGCGCCGGGCCCTGGACCGCTACGCCGGCGCGGCGCACCTGGCCCTGCTCGACCGCTACCGCGAGGCCTACCAGCGGTGGCGGGAGCTCGCGGCCGACCTGGACCGGCGCCGCGGCCAGGCGCGGGAGCTCGCCCAGGCCGCCGACGTCCTGCGGCACGGGCTGGAGGAGATCGAGGGCGTCGGGCCCGAGCCCGGTGAGGACGACGCGCTCGACACCCAGGCCAAGCGGCTCAGCGACGCTGACGCGCTGCGGGCCGCCGCCGACGAGGCGCGCATGGCGCTGGTCGGGGACGTGACCGGGGACCTCGGCGGGGGGGAGGTGCCGCAGGACGCCACGGCGGCGCTGGCCATCGCCGAGCGGGCGCTGGCCGCCTCCGACGACCCGGCCCTGGTCCTCCTGGCGCAGGACCTCGCGGACGCCGTCGCCGTCGTGTCCGACGTCGCCGGCCAGCTGGCCGGGTACGTCGCCGACCTCGACGCCGATCCCGGCCGGCTCGCCGAGGTGCTGGACCGGCGCGCGGTCATCACCGCGCTGGTGCGCAAGTACGCCGGTCCCGGTGAAGGCCTCGCGGGCGTGCTCGCCTGGGCCGAGGACGCCGCTCGGAAGCTGTCGGAGCTCGACGTCTCCGACGAGGCCCTCGATGCGCTCGCCGTCGCACGCGACGCCGCCCGCGCCGAGGTCGACGAGCTCGGCGCGCAGGTCTCCGCGGGCCGCCGCGCCGCCGCGGACGGCTTCGCCGCCGAGGTGGGCACCGAGCTCGCCGGACTGGCGATGAAGAGCGCCACCGTCTCCTTCTCCATCAACAGCCGCCCCGACGACCCGGGCGCCGACGGCATCGACGAGGTCGCCCTGCTCCTGGCCGCGCACCCCGGTGCCCCCGCCCGGCCGGTGCACAAGGGCGCCTCGGGCGGTGAGCTCTCCCGGGTCATGCTCGCGATCGAGGTCGTCTTCGCCGGCGCCGACCCGGTGCCGGTCATGGTCTTCGACGAGGTGGACGCCGGCGTGGGCGGGCAGGCCGCCGGGGAGATCGGCCGGCGCCTGGCGCGGCTGGCCCGCGACCACCAGGTCGTCGTCGTCACGCACCTCGCCCAGGTGGCCGCCTTCGCCGACACGCATCTCGTCGTCGACAAGTCACCGGACGCGGGAGCCGGCGTCACCGCCACCGACATCCGTGCCGTCGACGGGGAGGACCGCGTCCGGGAGCTCGCCCGCATGCTGTCCGGCCTGACCGACAGCGACACAGGACAGGCCCACGCCCGCGAGCTGCTGGCCGTGGCGGCGGCCGGCCGGGCCTGACCCGGACCGGTGAGCGGGCGTCAGGCAGCCGGGTGTGGCACACGCCACGGACGGGTGAGAACGGGCGTGCCCAATCCGGTCGCGGGGTAGGCATGGGCGATGACGTGCTTCTCCTCGGCCGACGAGTCGGCGCACTACGGCTTCTCGGTGTGCATGCTGCTCGAGCACTACCGCTCGCAGCTGCGCTGGGAGGAGAACGGCGTCGTCGAGCTCGGCACCGGTGACGCCACAGCCATCTCCGACGTCGTCCGCTCGCTGCCCGAGCTGCGCGTGCGGAGCTTCGACATCAGCGCCTCCTCGGTCGAGGCGGCCCGCGCCAACATCGCCGCGCAGGGAATCGCCGACCGGTACACCGTCGAGCACGGCGACTTCTTCGACCAGGCCGACGAGGCCGGCGGGCCGCCGGTCACCACGGTCATCTCCAACCCGCCGTACATCCCGGCGCCCGACCGCGACATCCTCATGCCGGAACTCTGGGGCGGCGTCCGCGGCAACGACCTCGTGCTGCAGCTGCTGAAGGCCGGCTACGACGACG
>NZ_SPQM01000203.1 GCF_004570345.1 Blastococcus sp. CT_GayMR20
CCGACGGTTCGCCCAACTGGCTGACCAGCACCCTGCAGACCATCGGCGGCACCTTCGTCACCCTGCTGAAGACGCTCGTCCCGCCGCTGATCGTCACCGCGGTGATCGTCAGCATCGCCAACCTCAGGCAGGTCTCCAACGCCGCCCGGCTCGCCGGTCAGACGCTGCTCTGGTTCGCGATCACCGCCCTGATCGCCGTCGGCATCGGGATCGGCCTCGGGCTCCTGACCGAGCCCGGCCGCAACAGCTCCGTCGACGCCGCCGCCCAGACCGACCCGGGCACCACCGGTTCGTGGTTCGACTTCCTCAACGGGATCGTGCCCGGCAACGTCTTCGGGCTCCAGGGCTCGCCGGACGGCAGCCTGTCGTTCAACGTGCTCCAGCTGATCGTCATCGCGGCCGCCATCGGCATCGCGGCGCTCAAGGTCGGGGACGCGGCCGAGCCGTTCCTCGGCTTCGTCCGCTCGGCTCTGGCGATCGTCCAGAAGGTGCTGTGGTGGGTCATCCTGCTCGCGCCGCTGGGCACCGTCGGCCTGATCGGCAACGCGGTCGCGAGCTACGGCTGGGAGTCCCTCGGGTCCCTGGGCGTCTTCGCCGGCGCGGTCTACGCCGGGCTCGCCCTGGTGCTCTTCGTCGTCTACCCGGTGCTGCTGCGCCTGCACGGTCTCTCTCCGCTGCGGTACTTCGCGGGTGCGTGGCCGGCGATCCAGCTCGCGTTCGTCTCCCGCTCCTCGATCGGCACGCTGCCGGTGACCGAGCGTGTCACCGAGCAGAACCTCGGCGTCCCGCGGTCCTACGCCTCCTTCGCCGTGCCGCTCGGCGCGACGACGAAGATGGACGGCTGCGCCGCGATCTACCCGGCGCTGGCGGCGATCTTCGTGGCGCAGTTCTTCGGCGTGGACCTCGGGCTCACCGACTACCTGCTGATCGCCCTGGTGTCGGTCGTCGGCTCCGCGGCGACCGCCGGGGTGACCGGGGCCGTCGTCATGCTGACGCTGACCCTGTCCACCCTCGGCCTGCCGCTGGCCGGCGTCGGTCTGCTCCTCGCGATCGACCCGATCCTCGACATGGGCCGGACCGCGGTGAACGTCGCCGGCCAGGCGCTGGTCCCGACGATCGTCGCCAAGCGCGAAGGGATCCTCGACGTCGAGCGCTACCGGTCCACGTCGACGATCGAGCCGCTCGCCCGGGTCGAGGAGCGCGGTGGGGTCGACACCGACCTGCGCAGTCCGGAACCCGCGACGGTCTGAGAAGGGACCCGGTCCTCCCCGCCCTCCGCACGCTCAGGCCGGTGCCCTGGACGGGGCCGACGGCCCGGTCCCCTCTCGGGGGCCGGGCCGTTCCGCGGTCAGTCGACCAGGTCGGCGCAACTCGTCTCGTGCGGCAGCAGGGGGCGGAAGAGGAGCGACCAGCGCGCGCCGTCGGCCGACAGCCAGGGCGTCAGCATGTTCGCCGCCTTCGCCGCCTCGATCACCGCGGTGGCCTCGGGGCCGGAGGCGGTGACGCAGCCGAGGTCGGGGAAGGGCCCGAGCGGCTCGCCGGGCAACGGCGGGCCAGGCCACGCGCGCGGTTCCGGGGTGAGTCCCTGCGCGATGTCCTCCTCCGACGGGGTCCAGGGACGGACGACGGCGGCCACGGCGGCCGGCGTCCACGACTCCGGGACCGGTGCTCCGTCCTCCGACACGGCCAGGCCGGTGAGCTCGTCCAGCAGGCCGCTCAGCTCGCCGCGGGCGGCCAACTGCTGCTCGGTCAGCCCGGTGTCGGGCATGCCCTGGGTCTCGGTGAGGCCGTAGACCTCGCGCACGTACGTCTCCTCCGCGGTGACGAGGGTGAACCGGGTGGAGGGGACGTCGGCCAGCGGCGGCATCCCGAGGTCGTCGGTCTCGGCCACCCCGGCGGCGAGCGCTCGGTCGGCCAGCGCCTGCACGCCGTCCGGTCCGATGTCGAGCACCTGCACGTTGGGCCACGCGAACCCCGGGTAGATGGCCGCGACCGGCCCCTCGACGAGCACCCGGCCGTCGGCGTAGACGCTGGCCAGCGGCAGCCGGCTCGGGATCGTCTCCGGCGTCACGAAACCGCCGGTGAACTCCGCCTGCAGCACGAGGGTCCCCTCGTCGCCGTCCGGGAGGGCCACGGCGGACGACGGGGACGCGGACCCGGGCGACCCGGTCCGCTCGGCGCAGGCCGCCGTCCCGAGGAGGAGCGCGACGGCCAGGACCGGCCGGACGGCGCCGGGAATCGACATGCCAGCACGACGACGGGGGCGCCGGGGTGGTTCCCGCGGCCCCCGGTACCGTCGGCCCCCGTGCGCCTGGTCATTGCCCGCTGCTCCGTGGACTACATCGGGCGGCTCACCGCCCACCTGCCGATGGCGACCCGCCTCCTGCTGGTCAAGGCCGACGGCTCGGTGTCCATCCACGCCGACGACCGCGCCTACAAGCCGCTGAACTGGATGAGCCCACCCTGCAGCCTCAAGGACGGGCTCGTGGACGGCGCCGGCACGTGGACGGTGACCAACAAGGCCGGCGAACAGCTGATCATCACGATCGAGGCGGTCGAGCACGACCACTCCGCGGACCTCGGGGTGGACCCCGGCCTGCAGAAGGACGGCGTCGAGGCCGAGCTGCAGCGGCTGCTGGCGCTGCACGTGGAGACCTTCGGGCAGGGGTGGTCGCTCGTGCGGCGGGAGTACCCGACCGCGATCGGCCCGGTCGACCTGCTCTGCCGGGACGCGGCAGGCGCCGTGGTCGCCGTGGAGATCAAGCGCCGCGGCGAGATCGACGGCGTGGAGCAGCTCACCCGCTACCTGGAGCTGCTGAACCGCGATCCGCTGCTCGCCCCCGTCAAGGGTGTCTTCGCCGCGCAGGAGATCAAGCCGCAGGCGCGAGTCCTCGCCATGGACCGCGGCATCGACTGCGTGACCGTCGACTACGCCGTCCTCAAGGGCACCGACGACCCGTCGGAGCGGCTCTTCTGAGCCGCCGGCTCATCCGGACCCGGCGCCGATCCCGAACACGTCGAGGCGGCCCGGCCCCCAGCTGACGACCGACCCCGCCGGCCGGGGTGCGGCATCGACGGGCTCCAGCCAGCCGACGAGGGCAGCGACGTCCATCCGCAGGATCTCCATGGCCAGTGCCGGGTCGACCGTGTCGAGGGTGTCGTTCGCGCTGTGGATGTTGCCGTTGGCGCTGTCGGCGCCCTCGATGGTCAGCACGGCCGGGATGCCCGCGTCGAGGAACGGCACGTGATCGCTGGCGAACGGGTTCAGCGAGGTCTCGACGGTGAGCCCGGTGGCCGTGGCCGCCGCGGTCGCCAGGTCGTTGATCAGCGCCGCCGACCGCGGCGCGCCCTCGAGCAGGACCGTGGGTGCGGCGGTGTTGAGCGAACCGACCATGTCCAGGTTGAGCACGGCACGGATGCGCGCCCGCTCGGCGCCGGGGAGCCCGCGGACGTACTGGCGGCTGCCGTGCAGGCCCTCCTCCTCCCCGCCGAACAGGATGACCCGCAGGTCGTGCCGCCACGGCCGGCCGGAAAGCACCCTGGCCATCTCCGGGACGCCGGCCGAACCGCTGCCGTTGTCGTCGGCGCCCGGGGCGGGCGCCGAGGGACCGCCGGGGAGGTTGATCGAGTCCAGGTGCGCGGTGATCAGGACGACGCCGCGGGGACCCTCACCGGAGCCGGCCAGGTCCCCGATCACGTTGCTGCTCGACCCCGAGCCCACCGTGATGGCCGGCCGGCTCACCGCGTAACCCCGGTCGGTGAGGAGCGCGGCCATGTGGTCGGCGGCCTCCCGGAAGCCGGCACTGAGCGAGTGCCGCGTCGGCAGGCCGGCCAGGAAGCCCAGCGTCCCCTCGAAGGACTCCCGCGAAAGTGCGTCCAGCAGCTCGGCGGTCACCGGATCGATCGCCCGCGCGGCGGCCTCCGGCCGGTGCACGACGACGGTGCCGCCCTCGGGCATCGGGTCGACGCGCCAGTCCGGGTGCACCGGCACCGCCTCGGCCTCCGCCGTCCCCTGCTCCAGGTCGGTCAGCTGGACGTGCGGCAGCTCGAGGTCGGGCAGCGCGACGACGAGGTGCCGGCCGTGGTCGAGCAGCACGGGAACGTCGGGGTGCTGCTGCTGGAAGGAGCGGCCCACCTGGGTCACGAGCACGGGTCGGCCGGTCCGCGCGGCCGCCGCCTCGTCCCACTGGAAGACCTGGTCGCCGAAGCGGATGGCGCTGCCGACCTGCGGTCCGGTCATCGTGCCGCCCTCCGTCGTATCTCCAGCCGGTCCGGCGCGACGCTCAGGACCTCCAGCACCTGCGCGCCACCGCGCTCGGTCGTGACCTCGAGTGCGCCCCCCGCGTCGGCCGTGCGCCACTGTCCCGGGAGCGCCTGCTCGGCGTCCCCGCGTCCGACGGCCCACTCGACGAAGGCGCCGTCCGGGGCGAACTCGATGCCGTCCCGGCCGCGGGCCCGGGGGAAGTCGTGGTCCGGGGGCCGGTAGACGAGCACGTCGTCGTGGTCCTCCTCGAAGGAGTGCATCCACCGCCCGGTGACGCCGTCCCGGGCACCCGCCGGGGTGCCGGGCATCTGGCCGGGATCGGGACCCGGCATCTGGTCGGACATGGTCGGGTCCTCCTGTGCGGGGAAGCGGGCCGGGGCGGTCGCCGGGGTACGGGGGCGGGCCGGTGCCCGCTCCCGTACCCGGCGCGAAGGGTCAGCTCTGCGCCGCCGCCATCTGGGTGCCCTGCTGCTGGGACGGGACCACCGGCTGCTGCGCCGGCTGTCCGTCGCCCTCCCGGAAGGAGCTGATGACGCCGCCCAGCGACTCGTAGCCGGCGAGCGAGGGGCCCCAGGCCGAGCCGTTCCACCACTTGTGGAACAGGGCCCCGTTCGTCCCGGTGACGAACACGTCGAGCCGGTTGGGGCCCCATGCGACCACTCTCGGCTCGCCGATGATCGTCCCGCCCATGGCCTCGTAGCCGGTGAGCGAGGGGCCCCAGGAGGAGCCGTTCCACCACTTGTGGAACAGCTGGCTGTCCGTCCCGGTCACGAAGACGTCAAGCCGGTTCGGGCCCCACGAGGCGACGGCCGGGGCGCTGGTGCAGACGCCACCCATGTTCTCCCAGCCGGTGACCGACGGTCCCCAGGAGGAGCCGTTCCACCACTTGTGGTACAGCGCGCTGTCGGTGCCGATGACGAACACGTCGAGCCGGTTCGGCCCCCACGCCACGACCGTCGGCGGGCTCGCGCAGATGCCGCCGAGGGACTCCCAGCCGGTGACCGACGGTCCCCAGGACGAGCCGTTCCACCACTTGTGGTACATCGCGCGGTCGGTGCCGAGGACGAAGGCGTCCAGCCGGTTGGTGTCCCACGCGACGACCGATCCGGCCGGCCGCCGGCGGCTGGCCGGCGAGGTCTGCGCCAGGGAACGGCGGACGCCGTCGAGGCAGGCCTCCATCCGGGCCGCCTGGCCGCGCGTGAACATGACCAGGAGGGCGTCGTCGGTGTAGTCCATGTAGTCGTAGAACAGGTCGCCGTTCGGGCCGTTGTTGCAGGTCACCCGCGGGAACGTCGGGACGCCGGTGTTCGGGCCGCCCTGGTTGGGGGTGTCGGCCACCTCGTCGGTCCCGCCGCAGCCGGTGCCGTCGTCGCCCCAGATGTGGAACAGGTTGAGGTAGTGGCCGACCTCGTGCGTCGCCGTCCGCCCGAGGTGGAACGGAGGCTTGGCGGTGCCACCGAGGCCGAAGCCGCTGTGCGTGCACACGACGCCGTCCGTGGCCGCCGGGCCGCCGGGGAACTGGGCGTAGCCGAGCAGCCCACCGGAGAGCTGGCAGACCCAGATGTTGAGGTACTTGTCGGTCGGCCAGGCGTCCACGCCGCCGGTCGCCGCCCGCTTGACCTTGTCGTCGGAGCCGAACGACGCCACCGAGGTCTTGGTGCGGGTGATGCCCGTGGTCGGGTTGCCCGCGGGGTCGGTGGTGGCGAGGAAGAACTCCACCCGGCTGTCGGCGACCAGGGACGAGAACGCCGGCGGGACGATGGACACGTCCGGGTTGGTGGCCCGGAAGTCGCGGTTGAGGACGTCGATCTGGCTGGTGATCTGCGCTTCGGAGACGTTCTGCGCGTCGGTGTTGTAGACCACGTGCACGACGACCGGGATGTAGGCCACGCCCGGGAAGCGGCCGACCTCGTCGGCGGCCAGGAACTCCAGGGTCGCGTTCTCGATGGCCGCCCGGGCCTCGCGGTACTCCGCGGACTCCGCCAGCAGCCGGTGGTGGATCTCCATGGCCCCGCAGCGGCGTCCCGGCGAGTCCTGCGTCGTCCCGTCGTCCGGCGGCCCGCCGGTCTCGCCGCCCATCGCCGCGCGCTGCATCCCGGACATGGCGTCGCCGCCCATCCCGGGTGCGCCCTGCCCCTCCATCCCCGATGCGCCGTTGAGCCGCATGTCGTCGCTGCCGGTCATGTGCCTCGCCGTCCCCTTCGTTCCCCCACAGGGCTCGAGTTGGTGCCGAACGCCCAGACTGGGCCGCGGCGCCCCTCGTGGGCATCGGGAAAATGCCTTAGATCGCCGGTGCTCAGCGGAGGACGCCGAGCCGGTGGGCCGCGGCTGCCGCCGCCGTCCGGCTGTGCGCACCGAGCTTCGCGAGGATGTTCGAGACGTGGACGCTGGCGGTCTTCTCGCTGATGAACAGCTCCCGGGCGATGTCCCGGTTGCTGTCCCCGGAGGCCACCAGGGAGA
>NZ_SPQM01000204.1 GCF_004570345.1 Blastococcus sp. CT_GayMR20
GGCGGCCATCAGGGAGCACGCGACGACCACCCGGCCGCCCGGGGCGAGGACCAGGACGCCGTGTCCGCAGCCCGCCTCCAGCTCACGGTGGCCCCGTCCAGAGGCTCGCCCCGAGTTTGCGAGGGGTGAGGAGGACGGGGTCCCTTCTCAGTTCAGGCTGCGGATGCCCGCGGGCAGGGTGCCACCGGCGAGGAGGCCCGTCGTGGCGTCCTGAAGGGCGGTCAGGGCGGCGCGCTGGGTGAAGGGCCCGGTGGACACGCGGGCGACGCCCAGGTCCTGCAGCTCGCGCACGGGCAGCCCGTGCTTCGGGACGGCGATGACGCTGAGCCGCTGCGGGCCGAACGCGTCGACCAGGGCGGTGATCTCCTCCCGCATGACCGCGCCGGGCACGAACACCACCGGCGCGCCCGCGTCGAGGAACGCCCGGCCGCGGACGATCGCCTGCTCCACCAGCTTGTCCCGGTCGGCGTCCCGCGGGGCGCCGACGAACGCGTCGGTGCGCGCGTTGAGGACGAAGTCGATCCCCGCGTCGCGCCCGGCGGCGAGCACCGCCTCCACGGCGGCGAGCGCCTCGTCCAGCGGCTTGTTCTGGTCCTCGAGGTTGCCACCGACCACGCCGCGCCCGATCGCCCGCCGGGCCGTCTCCCCCGGGTCGCCGTACCCGGCCTCGAAGTCCATGGTCACCGGCAGGTCGACCGCCTCGACGATCCGCCCGACCATGTCGAGGTGGAGGTCGAGCGGGATGTTCTCGCCGTCCTCGTAGCCGAAGGCGGCCGCGATCGAGTGGCTGGCGGTCGCCAGCGCCCGGACGCCGTCGGTCCCGGCGACCACCTTGGCGGAGACGACGTCCCACACGTTGGCCAGGACGAGGATCTCCGGAGCGGTGTGCAGGTCCATCAGGGTGCGGGCGCGGGCGGCGAGGTCGGGCACGGACCGAACGTAGGACACCGCAGTGACCAGCGCACTTGACGCCGAGGACTTAGGTCAGGCTAACCTGCATCCAGCGCCCAGGGTCGACCCTCTGGGAGGAGAACCCTGTTCGCGACCGGTGAGGCGGCTGTCATGTACGTGTGTCACTGCAACGTGGTGACCGACCGCGACATCCTCGAATCCATCGCCAACGGCGCCCGCTGCGTGGCCGACGTCGCCCGGGACACCGGTGCCGGCCGTACCTGCGGGAACTGCATCAGCTCCCTCCGCGACCTCGTGTGTCAGCATTGCCCGGTCCGTGCCGAGCGCCGTACCGACGACTATGCGGCCGAGCGAGAACTGGGAGTGGCTGGTGCAGCCCGTTAGCCCCCGTGTGGTCGAACTCCTCAACGATGCGCTCACCTTCGAGCTCACCGTCACCAACACCTACTTCCTGAACGCCCGCATGCTCGACGCCTGGGGGCTCCCCAAGCTCGGCAAGGTCTTCTACGACCTCTCGATCGACGAGATGCGCGACGCGGACGACCTCATCCAGCGGGTCCTCCTCTTCGACGGTCACCCCAACGTGCAGCGCCTGGGGTCGATCCGGGTCGGCGAGACCGCCGAGGAGATGCTCGTGCTGGCCCTCGACAGCGAGAAGGCGGCCGTCGCGCAGTTCAACGCGGCGGCCAAGGAGTGCCACGACCTCGGGGACCACGGCAGCGCCGCGGTGTTCGAGGAGATGGTCCGCGACGAGGAGAAGCACGCGGACTGGTTCGAGGCCCAGCTCGGGGCCATCGAGCGGGTCGGCCTGCCGCAGTACCTGGCCGCTCAGATCTCGACCGAGACCCCCTGACGGCTCCGCGCCGCACACCGAGGGCCGCTTCCCGAACCGGGAGGCGGCCCTCGGTGCGTCAGCCCAGCCGGTCGGCGAGGTCCTCGATCATCAGGTTCGCAGCCGTGAGCCCGATGCCGGTGAAGAACACGTCGTCCTCCACCGCCAGCGCCCGGTCCTCCTGCACGGCGCGCAGACGGGGCCAGAGCGGGCCGGCGAGGGCCGCGGCCTCCCCCGAGTCGTCGGCGGGGCCGTACGAGGAGTACAGGACGATGTCGGCGTCGACCTGCGTCAGCTCCTCGGCACTCAGCTCGGCGAACGTCGGCACCTCGTCGGTCGGCAGTTCCAGCTGCTCGAGACCGGCGTCGGCCAGCACGGTCCCGATGAAGGACGCCCGCGTGTAGACGCGGATCGTCCCCTCGACGATGCGCACCGCGCTCACGGTCGTGCCGGCGGCGTCCAGCGACTCCCCCAGCTCGACTGCCGCCCGCTGGTACTCGTCCACGGCCTGCTCCGCCTGCTCCTCGCGTCCGAGGGCCTCGGCGGCCAGCAGCAGGTTCTCCTCCCACACGGCGCCCACCCGCTCGGCGAACACCGTCGGCGCGATCCGCGACAGCTCGTCGTAGAGGTCCTCGTGCCGCACCTTGTTCGACAGGATCAGATCCGGCTCCAGGGCGGCGATTGCCTCGAGGTCCGGTTCGCCGATCGTCCCGACCCGCTCGACGTCCGCGGCCCCTTCGGCGAGGTAGCTCAGGAAGCCGGTCGACACGTCCGTGGTCACCCCGCCGACGGGGGTGACGCCCAGGGACAGCGCCGAGTCCAGCTCCCCGGTGTCGAGGACGACGACGCGCTCGGGCTCCGCGGGGATCTCCGTCTCCCCCATGGCGTGCTGCACGGTGCGGGGGAACAGCGCGTCGGCCGCAACGGTCGGCTCGACGCCGGGGTCCGCCTCCGACGTGCTGCCGCAGGCCGTCAGGACGAGGGCGGCGACGACACCGACCGCTCCGAGGACGTGGCTCTTCACTGGTCTCCTTCTCATGTGGCCACCGCCCACCCGTGGTCGGCGGCTGGATGCACATCGCGACCCTGTGCAACACTGGTTGCGAGCCAGGGAAGGCTAACCTAACCGCAGGTTCGACCGACCGGCCGCCGACCAGATGAGGGCGCATGACCGTCGAGACGCTGCAGGTGCCGACCTACCGCCCGTTCGCCGTCCGGGTGGCGCGCGTCCAGCGGCTGAGTCCCAGCTTCCTGCGGATCACCTTCACCGGCGACGAGCTCGCCGAGTGCGCTCCCAACGGCTGGGACCAGCGGATCAAGGTGCTCCTGCCGATCCCGGGACGCGGGATGGCGGACTGCCCGGCCGGCCAGCGGGGGAGCCAGGTGACCTCGACCCCGGCGGGTGCGGCGAGGGGTAGCACGTCGCCGGCCGTGGGCACCTCCAGCATGATGCGCGCCCGCCGTCCTACCGGCAGCGACTCGACGATGGCGCAGACGGCGGGGACGGCGGTCTCGTCGCCGGCGACGAGCAGGCACGAGGCGTCGGCCGGCGGGTGCCACTCGTAGCCGCCGGTGGGGCCCGGGAACCGGGCGTTGGGCGCGATCAGGGCCACCTCGTCGCCCAGCGCGACCCGTTCCGCCCACGCCGACGCGGGGCCGGTCGCGCCGTGCAGGACGAAGTCGACGTCCATCTCGCGCAGACCCGGTCGCCAGTCCCGCACGGTGTAGGTGCGGATGGGGTTGCGTCGCTCCTCCGGCAGGGCGCGCCACTCGCCGTACCAGTCCGCGCCGGCCGGGCAGTCCGCCATCCCGCGTCCCGGGATCGGCAGGAGCACCTTGATCCGCTGGTCCCAGCCGTTGGGAGCGCACTCGGCGAGCTCGTCGCCGGTGAAGGTGATCCGCAGGAAGCTGGGACTCAGCCGCTGGACGCGCGCCACCCGGACGGCGAACGGGCGGTAGGTCGGCACCTGCAGCGTCTCGACGGTCATGCGCCCTCATCTGGTCGGCGGCCGGTCGGTCGAACCTGCGGTTAGGTTAGCCTTCCCTGGCTCGCAACCAGTGTTGCACAGGGTCGCGATGTGCATCCAGCCGCCGACCACGGGTGGGCGGTGGCCACATGAGAAGGAGACCAGTGAAGAGCCACGTCCTCGGAGCGGTCGGTGTCGTCGCCGCCCTCGTCCTGACGGCCTGCGGCAGCACGTCGGAGGCGGACCCCGGCGTCGAGCCGACCGTTGCGGCCGACGCGCTGTTCCCCCGCACCGTGCAGCACGCCATGGGGGAGACGGAGATCCCCGCGGAGCCCGAGCGCGTCGTCGTCCTCGACACCGGGGAGCTGGACTCGGCGCTGTCCCTGGGCGTCACCCCCGTCGGCGGGGTGACCACGGACGTGTCGACCGGCTTCCTGAGCTACCTCGCCGAAGGGGCCGCGGACGTCGAGCGGGTCGGGACGATCGGCGAACCGGACCTCGAGGCAATCGCCGCCCTGGAGCCGGATCTGATCCTGTCGAACAAGGTGCGGCACGAGGACCTCTACGACGAGCTGTCGCGGATCGCGCCGACGGTGTTCGCCGAGCGGGTGGGCGCCGTGTGGGAGGAGAACCTGCTGCTGGCCGCCGAGGCCCTCGGACGCGAGGAGCAGGCGGAGCAGGCCGTGGACGAGTACCAGCGGGCGGCAGTCGAGCTGGGGGAGTCGCTGGACGCCGCCGGCACGACCGTGAGCGCGGTGCGCATCGTCGAGGGGACGATCCGCGTCTACACGCGGGCGTCCTTCATCGGGACCGTGCTGGCCGACGCCGGTCTCGAGCAGCTGGAACTGCCGACCGACGAGGTGCCGACGTTCGCCGAGCTGAGTGCCGAGGAGCTGACGCAGGTCGACGCCGACATCGTCCTGTACTCCTCGTACGGCCCCGCCGACGACTCGGGGGAGGCCGCGGCCCTCGCCGGCCCGCTCTGGCCCCGTCTGCGCGCCGTGCAGGAGGACCGGGCGCTGGCGGTGGAGGACGACGTGTTCTTCACCGGCATCGGGCTCACGGCTGCGAACCTGATGATCGAGGACCTCGCCGACCGGCTGGGCTGACGCACCGAGGGCCGCCTCCCGGTTCGGGAAGCGGCCCTCGGTGTGCGGCGCGGAGCCGTCAGGGGGTCTCGGTCGAGATCTGAGCGGCCAGGTACTGCGGCAGGCCGACCCGCTCGATGGCCCCGAGCTGGGCCTCGAACCAGTCCGCGTGCTTCTCCTCGTCGCGGACCATCTCCTCGAACACCGCGGCGCTGCCGTGGTCCCCGAGGTCGTGGCACTCCTTGGCCGCCGCGTTGAACTGCGCGACGGCCGCCTTCTCGCTGTCGAGGGCCAGCACGAGCATCTCCTCGGCGGTCTCGCCGACCCGGATCGACCCCAGGCGCTGCACGTTGGGGTGACCGTCGAAGAGGAGGACCCGCTGGATGAGGTCGTCCGCGTCGCGCATCTCGTCGATCGAGAGGTCGTAGAAGACCTTGCCGAGCTTGGGGAGCCCCCAGGCGTCGAGCATGCGGGCGTTCAGGAAGTAGGTGTTGGTGACGGTGAGCTCGAAGGTGAGCGCATCGTTGAGGAGTTCGACCACACGGGGGCTAACGGGCTGCACCAGCCACTCCCAGTTCTCGCTCGGCCGCATAGTCGTCGGTACGGCGCTCGGCACGGACCGGGCAATGCTGACACACGAGGTCGCGGAGGGAGCTGATGCAGTTCCCGCAGGTACGGCCGGCACCGGTGTCCCGGGCGACGTCGGCCACGCAGCGGGCGCCGTTGGCGATGGATTCGAGGATGTCGCGGTCGGTCACCACGTTGCAGTGACACACGTACATGACAGCCGCCTCACCGGTCGCGAACAGGGTTCTCCTCCCAGAGGGTCGACCCTGGGCGCTGGATGCAGGTTAGCCTGACCTAAGTCCTCGGCGTCAAGTGCGCTGGTCACTGCGGTGTCCTACGTTCGGTCCGTGCCCGACCTCGCCGCCCGCGCCCGCACCCTGATGGACCTGCACACCGCTCCGGAGATCCTCGTCCTGGCCAACGTGTGGGACGTCGTCTCCGCCAAGGTGGTCGCCGGGACCGACGGCGTCCGGGCGCTGGCGACCGCCAGCCACTCGATCGCGGCCGCCTTCGGCTACGAGGACGGCGAGAACATCCCGCTCGACCTCCACCTCGACATGGTCGGGCGGATCGTCGAGGCGGTCGACCTGCCGGTGACCATGGACTTCGAGGCCGGGTACGGCGACCCGGGGGAGACGGCCCGGCGGGCGATCGGGCGCGGCGTGGTCGGTGGCAACCTCGAGGACCAGAACAAGCCGCTGGACGAGGCGCTCGCCGCCGTGGAGGCGGTGCTCGCCGCCGGGCGCGACGCGGGGATCGACTTCGTCCTCAACGCGCGCACCGACGCGTTCGTCGGCGCCCCGCGGGACGCCGACCGGGACAAGCTGGTGGAGCAGGCGATCGTCCGCGGCCGGGCGTTCCTCGACGCGGGCGCGCCGGTGGTGTTCGTGCCCGGCGCGGTCATGCGGGAGGAGATCACCGCCCTGGTCGACGCGTTCGGCCCGCAGCGGCTCAGCGTCATCGCCGTCCCGAAGCACGGGCTGCCCGTGCGCGAGCTGCAGGACCTGGGCGTCGCCCGCGT
Source organism: Blastococcus sp. CT_GayMR20 (assembly GCF_004570345.1). The sequence goes on from NZ_SPQM01000204.1 coordinate 6,388, forward strand.
GTCCACCGGGCCCTTCACCCAGCGCGCCGCCCTGACCGCCCTTCAGGACGCCACGACGGGCCTCCTCGCCGGTGGCACCCTGCCCGCGGGCATCCGCAGCCTGAACTGAGAAGGGACCCCGTCCTCCTCACCCCTCGCAAACTCGGGGCGAGCCTCTGGACGGGGCCACCGTGAGCTGGAGGCGGGCTGCGGACACGGCGTCCTGGTCCTCGCCCCGGGCGGCCGGGTGGTCGTCGCGTGCTCCCTGATGGCCGCC
>NZ_SPQM01000205.1 GCF_004570345.1 Blastococcus sp. CT_GayMR20
CCGCGCGGCCTCCGCCGCAGGCAGGTACCGGACGGCGATCTCCCCGTGGTCGGGCTGCGGCGGCTCGGTGAGCAGGCTCCGCTGCAGTCCCTCGGCGAGCTGCATCTGCGCGTTGTAGAGGCGCGCGTTGTCGAGGGCCATGCCCGCCCGGTCGGCGACGTCCTGCGCGGTGGACAGGTCCTCGTCGGCCACGGAACGTCCGGGGCGGAAGTACAGCGTCAACAGGCCCAGGGTGCGGCCGCGCCCGCGCATCGGCAGCACGGCGGCTGTCTCGGGCGCGAGCACGCCGAGCAGCTCCTTCGACTCACCGGAGGACAGCATGCCCAGGACGGTGCGCCCGTCCTCCCGGACGGGTTCTCCGCCGGCCAGGGCGCGTGCCACCGGTGAGGCGGACGGCAGCGACTCCAGTCGCACCTCGGTGTACCGCTCCAGCAGCGCGCGGGACGCCTCGTCGGCATGCCACGAGGCGACGTCCCGCGGTCGCCCGTCCGGGTCGACCAGGGTCACGATGGCGAAGTCGGCCAGGGTGGGGACGACGAGCCTCGGCAGGTGCTCGGCGGCCACGGACACGTCCAGGGTCCCTGCCATCTCGGCGCTCACCTGGGCCAGGATCTCCAGGCGAGCGGCCGAGAGGTCGGTCTGTTCCTGCATGCGCCGGCGCTCGGTCACCTCCGTGAAGTAGACCGACAGGCCGTCGGGGGTCGGCCAGGCCCGCAGCTCGTACCACCCGTCCAGCGGGGCGGGGTAGTAGGCGTCGAACGAGACGGGCAACCCGGTGCGGACGGCGGTGCGGTAGCTGTCCTCGAAGGGGCTGTCGACCGCCGCGGGCCAGTCGTCCCAGAGGACGCGGCCGAGCAGGTCCTCGCGGGTCCGGCCGAGCAGCCGCTCGGCCTCGGCGTTGACGTGGGTGAAGCGCCACTCCCGGTCCAGGCTGTAGAAGCCGGCGGGCATGGCCTCCAGCACCCGGGTGACGCGGGTGGCGCCCTCGCGCTCGCCCGTGGTGTCGTAGGCGGCGCCCAGCAGGCGGACGGCGGTGCCCTCCGCACCTGCCAGCGCGCGCCCGCGGGCGTGGACCCAGCGGGTCTCGCCGTCCGGCCGGACGACCCGGTACTCGGCGTCGTAGTCACCGCACTCGTCGATGCAGTGCTGGAGGAGGTCGGTGACCCGCCGGAGGTCGTCGGGGTGCAGCCGGGCGTTGAAGGCCTCGATGCTCTGGTCGAAGGTCTCCACGTCGTAGCCGAACATCGTGATCAGGCGCGTGTCCCAGGTCAGCGTGCCCGTGACCAGGTCCCAGTCGAAGGTGCCGACCCCGGCCGCGTCGATGGCCAGGTCCCAGCGCAGCCGGTCGTTCTCGTAGCGCCGTACGACGGCGGAGAGCTCCAGCTCGGTGACGGCGGCCTCGGCCAGCTGCCGCAGCGTCGCCAGGTCGGAGTCCGACCAGGCGCGGGGGTCGGGCGCGTGGACGCAGAGGGCTCCGACGACCTCCCTCGTGCCGGCGACCAGCGGAGTGCCGAGGCGGTCCCCGAGCCGGTCGCCCCTGCCGGTCGCGTTCAGCACGGAGCACACCGAGGCGTTCAGCGGGGACTCGCTGCCGACGGCGCCGGGTGGCAGACCGGCGCCGGCACTGACGACCTCGACGTCGGTGAGCAGGGAGATGTGGCTCTCCCGCGCGCCCAGGAGCTGTGCGGCCAGTTCGGCGAGCCGGTTCAGGGCCGGTGCGTCCCTGCCCACGGGGAGCAACCGGCGCGCCGCGACGATGCGACCGCCGTCGCCGAGCAGCTCATCGGCCGCGACCTGGCTGCAGGACCGGTGCTCGTCGATCGGCCGGTCCGCCGACTCGTTCACGTGAACCCTTCTGCCCGGCTTCGCGCCGGAGATGCGTCGACGCACAGGCCAGGTGTTGGACCCTGCGTCGCCGTCCGGTCTGTTATGTCACGGAAGCTCCGTTGTGCGCAACCAACCGGACGCAGGTCACTCTGCTTCCCGGGCCCGCGGCGCGTCACGGAGCTGGGACGACGAGCGTGAGAGCGGACCCGCCGCCATGTTCCACGTGCAACCCCGCCCGCCTCAGCAGGCTCCGCAGTCGCACCACACCGTCGGGTTCGGCGGTCGTGGTCGCCAGCAGCCGGGCGACCCTGCCCTTGTGTGCCTTGTTGAAGTGACTGACCACCGAGCGGCTCCCGTCCGGGCGCTCGCTGAGCACCTCGAGCGTGACGGCGCCCGGCACCGGGGCGAGCGCGGCGTAGGAGCCGCTGCGGAGGTCGACGACGAGGTCGTCGATGCCGGCGAGGACCGGGGCGAGCGCCGGCTTCCACAGGGCCCGCAACGTCGGCAGGCCCGGCAGGGAGGAGCCGGCCGACAGCCGGTATGCGGGGATCGGGTCGTCGGCCCCGACGAGACCGAGCAGTGCGGACCCGACGGCGAGCCGGCGCCCCGCCCTCGCACGTTGCGCCCGCGTCATCGAGCCGACGTCGAGAGCGTCGTAGAGGACGCCGGTGTAGCGCTGCAGCGCAGGCAGTGTGCCGCTGGTCCACAGCGCGGCGTTGCGCTCGATCTCCTCGTCCTGCTTCGGTGAGAGTCCCAGGGCGGCGCGCGCCGTGGGGACGTCGCCGGCCAGCTTGACCAGCGCCTCGGCGATCTCGGTGCGCACGGGGCTCAGCTCGGGGGCGGTCAGCGCTGCCAGGTCGAGCGGCGGACCGTCGCCGCCGGCCGCCTTCGTCTCCGACGGCGGGAGGAGGACGAGCACGCTCAGTCCGCGAGGTCGACGATCACGGGGGCGTGGTCGCTGGCGCCCTTGCCCTTGCGCTCCTCGCGGTCGATGACCGCGCCGGTCGTCCGGGCGGCCAGGGCCGGCGAGCCCAGGACGAAGTCGATCCGCATGCCCTCGCGGCGGGGGAAGCGCAGCTGCGTGTAGTCCCAGTAGGTGTAGACGCCCGGTCCGGGGGTGTACGGGCGGACGACGTCGGCGAAGCCGGCCTCGACGACGGCGCGGAAGGCCGCCCGCTCGGGCGGGGAGACGTGCGTGGAGTGGGAGAAGAGGGTGATGTCCCAGACGTCGTCGTTCTCCGGCGCGATGTTCCAGTCGCCGGTCAGGGCGATCTGCGCCGACGGGTCCTCGGCCAGCCAGTCCGCGCCGGCGGTGCGCAGGGCGGCGAGCCAGTCGAGCTTGTACCGGTAGTGCGGATCGGCGAGCGTGCGGCCGTTGGGCACGTACAGGCTCCACACCCGCACGCCGCCGCACGTGGCGCCCAGTGCACGCGCCTCCTCGGCCGGATCCTCACCCCAGTGCGGCTGGCCCGGAAAGCCCACCTGGAGGTCCTCGATCCCCACCCGGGACAGGATCGCGACCCCGTTCCACTGCGAGTAGCCCACGTGTGCGACCTCGTACCCGATGGCGTTGAACACCATCTCGGGGAACTGGTCGTCGCGGCACTTGGTCTCCTGCAGCGCGACGACATCGACGTCGCTGCGCCCCAGCCAGGACGCCACCCGGTCGGCCCGGCTGCGGATCGAGTTCACGTTCCAGGTCGCGAGACGCACGGGAGTCCACGTTACGTCCCGCCCCGTTCACACCTGGACCGGCACCTCGCCCCTCGCGGCCATGCGGGCCCGCAGCCGCTCCCGGCTCTCCACGAACTTCGTGGCCTGCGCGTCGAGCCCGGCCAGGAACGTCGCGAGCTCCTCGCGGGCCCGCTCGCCCTCCGGGCCGAGGTCGGTGCGCTCGAAGACCTTCCAGGTGCGCAGGATCGGGCTGACGACCTCGTCGTGGTGCAGCCGCAGGTCGTAGATGCCGGCCTTGGCGATGATCGTCGAGTTCTTCCGGAAGTTGGCCATGTTGGCGCCGGGCATCTCGAAGGTCATGACCTCCTTGGCCACGGCCTTCATCATCTCGTCGGGACTGATCTCGAACGCGGCCGTGACCAGGTTCCGGTAGAAGATCATGTGCAGGTTCTCGTCGGTCGAGATGCGGGCGAGGAGTTTGTCCGCGACGGGGTCGCCGGTCGCCTTGCCGGTGTTGCGGTGGGAGACGCGGGTCGCGAGCTCCTGGAAGGAGACGTAGGCGACCGCCTCCAGCGCGGTCTTGTCGCCGGAGTCGTAGCCGGTGGTCATGTAGTCCATCCGTGCTCGCTCCAACTCGACCGGGTCGACGCCGCGCGTGACGACGAGGTAGTCGCGGATCGCGATGCCGTGCCGGCCCTCCTCCGCCGTCCAGCGACCCACCCACTGGCCCCAGGCGCCGTCGCGGCCGAAGCGCGTGGCGATCTCCCGGTGGTAGCTGGGCAGGTTGTCCTCGGTCAGCAGGTTGACGAACATCGCGGCCTTGGCCGTCTCGTCGAGCTTCGACTGCTCCGGCGACCAGTCCTCACCGCCGAGGAACGCGAAGTTGCGGCCCTCGTCCCACGGCACGTAGTCGTGCGGATGCCATTCCTTCGCCATCCGGATGTGCCGGTCGAGGTTCTCCGCGACCACCGGCTCCAGCTCGGTCAGTACTGCGGCCTGCGGGGACGTCTGGGGCATGGGGACCTCCGAGGGTCGCGACCTACGAGTGCGTAACCTACGCCACCGTAACCAACGGTCACCGTCCTGAGGGAGTTCCCCGGCCGGGTGACGCTCACGCGTCCGCCGGGCCGGTGTGTTTGGACTCTCGAGGCCCGGGCTAAGACGCGCACCAAGGAGGGTGGCTCTAACACGGGCGCCACCACCCAGCCGCATCCGCGGCCAGGTGAAGGGCAGCCCATGGGCCGCTCGTCTCGTCATGCGACGCCGTCGACCGCCGGCCGGCCGGCCCCTGCCTTCCTGGCCGCGTTCGAGAGCACGTACCTGCCGGGTCCCGACCGGGACGTCGCGGAGAGCACCGGCCACGACCTGAGGTGGCGGGCCGACCTCGACGCGGTGGCCGACCGCGGCATCCGCACCGTCCGCTACCCCGTGCGCTGGCACCGCATCGAGCCCGAGCCCGGCCGCTACGACTGGTCGGCGACGGACGCTGCCCTCGAGCACCTGAGGGAGCGGGGGGTCGATCCGGTGGTCGACCTCGTGCACCACACCAGCTATCCGGGATGGCTCGCTGACGGCTTCCGCGATCCGCGATTCCGGGGGGCCTACGTCGCCTTCGCCGAGGCGGTCGCCACCCGCTACCCGTGGCTGACCTCCTACACCCTGTTCAACGAGCCCTTCGCAACCCTCTTCCTGGCCGGTCACGAAGGCCTGTGGCCGCCGTACGACAGAGGCATCCCGGGCTTCGCGAGGTTGCTGCTCAGCGTGCTGCCGGCGTTGAGCGAGGCCTCGGCCTGCTGGTCGCAGCTGCTGCCGGAGGCCCGCCACCTCTGGGTCGACACCTGCGAGCACCATGCCGGAGCCGCCGGCGCGCCGGGGACGTACGCGCAGTTGGCCAACGACCGCCGGCATGCGGTGCTGGACCTGGCCCTGGGGCACGACCTCGATCCGGACCGGCCGTTCCTCGGGGAGCTCCTCCGAGCCGGAGCCGAGCCCCTCGTGGACCTGCCGCCGGTCCGGGTCGACGTGGTCGGGCTGGACTACTACTGCCACTCCGAGTGGTGGTACGACGAGCGGGGCAGCCGGGCGCCGTCGCCGCACCCGGTCGGCTTCGCGGCGATCGCGGAGCAGTACGCCGCCCGCTACGACCGGCCGCTCGTGCTGAGCGAGACGAACCTGCGTGGCCTGCCCTCGGACCGGGCCTCCTGGCTCCGCTACGTGCTGGAGCAGTACGAGCTCGCCGTCTCGCGCGGGGTGCCGCTCGAGGGCCTCTGCTGGTTCCCGTTCGTCGACTCCTGCGACTGGGACTCCCTGCTCGCGCGCCCTGCGGGCCGCCCCGACCCGGTGGGCGTGGTGTCCCTGGGTCCCGGCGGCGAGCGCCTGCCGACGACGTTCACGGCCGTCTGGGAGGCCGCCGCCGCCGGCTCGCCCGCCGCCGAGTTGCCGGCCTACCGGTTCCAGCCTCCCTGCGATGCCCAGCTCGCCGGCTTCCTGCCCCAGATGGCGCACTGGCCGTGGGAGGACCCCCCGGCCGTCGACGCCGTCGCCCCCATCCGCATCCCGGAGGACCGAGAGGAGCCAGCCGTGTCCGACATCCCGGTCACATCCCGTGAGCCCGACCTCGTCGTCCTCTCGCACCTGCGGTGGGTGTGGGTGTGGCAGCGCCCGCAGCACCTGGTGTCCCGGTTCGCCGCGCTCCGTGCGCCGTCCGGCGCCCGGACGTGGTTCGTCGAGGAACCGGTCGCCGGCGAGGTGGCCGCTCCCGAGATCGGCACCGAGGAGAGGGACGGCGTGACGCGTGTCTGGCTGGTCGTGCCGCGCCGCCCCGACCAGCCGGAGTTCCTGGGCTTCGACGACGACGCGGCCGGCGCCTACGGGCGGCTGCTGGCGGAGTTCCTCACCAGCGCCGGGCGCCCAGCAGAGCCCGACGTGCTGCTCTACACCCCGATGGCCCTGGACATCGCCGAGGCGCTGGTGCCCGGCCGCCTCTCCTACGACGTGATGGATGATCTCGCGTCCTTCCTCCGGGCGCCTGAGGGCCTCCGGCTGCGACAGCGGCGCGCGCTGGCCGAGGCGGACGTCGTCTTCGCCGGCGGGCGCTCGCTGCACCGGTCCGTGCGGTCCCACCGGAACGGGGAGGTCCA
>NZ_SPQM01000206.1 GCF_004570345.1 Blastococcus sp. CT_GayMR20
CCTGGACTAGACCGGACCCTCTCGGCGAGAGACCACTACGGCCGGCGTCCCCTCGGGGGCGCCGGCCGCTGTGTCGTCAGGGTTCGCAGCCCCACGGGGTCGCCGCAGCAACCGGTGTGGGGACGTCGGCCTCGGGCAGGAAGTAGGTCACGAAGAACTTCACCTCCTCCGTGTCGCTCCCGTTGACGAGGTTGTGCACACCGGACGGGTGGGCGAACGCCATCCCCGTGGAGTAGGTGTCCTCGCGGCAGCCGCCGCGACCCCCCTGTCGAGGCTGCACCAGTGTCATCGTGCCGGACTCGACCACCACCAGGGACCATGCCGCGTGCTCGTGCCAACCGGTCTCTCCGCGCTTCGCCAGTGTGGCGCTCACCAGGGCGAGGTCGGTCGGCTCGTCCGCGCTCAGCCGGAGACCGGCCCCTCGGTCCCGGACCCGGAACTCGCCCAGCGACCCCCGGGCGAGCAGCTCGGAGGTCACGTCAGAGGCGGCGGGTGGCTCCGCCGGTGCCGGCGCCGTGCCCCCGTGGTCGGGGTCCGCGGACGCGGTACCGGGCACCAGCGCGGCGGCCAGCACCGCCCCGGACGTGATCGCTATCGCCTTCATCCTCATCGGACTGCCCTTCCCTTGTCCGTGCTCCTGGGTCGACGTCGACGCTAGGAGCGCCGCCGACCGCCCCGATGACCGTCGGATGAGACTTCGATGAGGCCTGCGGGACCCGGTGGCCGCCCTGCCTCCCCCCTCGGAGGGACGGGAAGGTGTCGATCGGGTGACGATCGGTGTGCGCCGACACCTGTCGGGTAGACGGCGTAGCGTGGGACTGGTCAAGACAGCAGAGGACCCACGGTCGGCCGGCATCCAGCCGGTCGGCACACGACAACCAGCACGAGCACCATCCGTTCCACTCCAGTGACGTCCCCTGCTGGACCTGTTCCACCCACGTGTCCCAACGGTCACGGACTCATCTCTTTCGGCGAGTCCGTGGTCACAGGCCACCGGAACGGGAACACGAGGGGCCATCCTGGCGCTGTGCAGGAGGCCGATCAGCAATCGCTGGTCCGTGCGGTAGAGAGCGAGTGATGAGCCAGATGACCCAGACGCTGACGACGACCCCGCCCACCGATGACCTCGTCGTTCCGTTCCACTGTGACCGCTGTGGGGCCCTGGCCAAGGTGCGCGTCGTTCTCGCGAGCGGCAGCGATCTCGTTTTCTGCGGGCACCACGCCCGTGAGTACGAGAGCAAGCTGCGCGATATCGCGGTCGACATCATCGACACAGACGGCGAGCAGCACGTGACTGCGTGAGGAAGGCGATATCGTCGCGCCCGCGATGACCGCTTCACCTGACGACGCCGCCGCGTCCTCCGTTCCGCCCCGTGCGGACCGAGGGCCGGCGGCTCCGTCGTTCTCGGGGGCCACCGGTCCACGGATACCGGAGGACTCCCTCATGCCCCAGCAGCCCCCCGTGCACGACGAGACCGTGCGCATGCGCCCCGACGGTCCCGACGTCGACTCCGCCCGCCCCTCGCCCGCTGCCCCGTGGCCGGACACCGACGAGGTCGACGACACGCGCCCGGTCACCCGCGACTGGCTGCTCGGCGCGCCCGGCGGCCCTGCGGACCCCGCGTCCGCCGCGCCGGCCCAGGCTCCGCCCGCACCGGCACCGGCGCCGGTGCCTGCCGACGACGACAGCACCCAGGCGTTCGACCTGTCCGGGCCGCCCGCGCCCCCCGCCGCGGGCACCGACACCGACACCGACACCGACACCGGCGCCGTCCCGATCACGGAGTACGACGGCGACGGCACGGACACCCCCGTCGGCCCCCCGCCGGACGACGAGCCGCCCGCGGGCGGCTCCCGCGGCCCGTGGTGGCGGCGGCGCGCCGTCCTGGTGCCCGCCGGTGCGGTCGCCCTCCTGGCCGCCGCGTACGGCGCCGACCTGGCGATCTCCTCCGGCGACATCCCGCGTGCGACGATCGTGGCCGGCGTCGACATCGGCGGGCTCTCCCCCGCCGCCGCCGCGACCACGCTGGAGCGCGAGCTGGCCCCGCGCGTCGACGCCGAGCACCAGGTGCGCGCCGACGACGTGACGGCTCCCTTCTCGCCCGCCACAGCCGGGATCACCCTCGACGTGGACGCCACGATCGACTCCGCCGACGACCAGCCGCTCAACCCCTGGACCCGGCTCACGAGCTTCTTCGGCGAGCGCGAGGTCGAACCCACCTTCACCGGTGAGGAGACGGCGCTCGCCGCCCAGATCGACGCGCTGGCCGAGCAGGTCGACCGCGCGCCGGTGGACGCGACGATCGTGATGGAGGGGACCACCCCGTCGGTCAGCGAGCCGGCCGACGGACGCGCACTGGACCGCGACGGCGCCGCCGAGGCCGTCTTCGACGCGCTGCGGGCCGGCGCCGACCCGGCAACGCCGATCGACCTGCCGGTCGACGTCACGCCCGTCGAGGTCGACGCGGCCGAGGCGGAGCGGGTGCTGGAGGAGACCGTCACCCCCGCGCTCTCCGCGCCGGTCACCGTCGCAGTCCAGGACAACGACGAGACCGCCGAGGTGTCGGTGGAGGCGATCGCGGCCTCGCTCACCTTCACCCCCGAGGACGACGGCACGCTCGCCGTCGGCATCGACCCGGTCGCCCTCGAGACGGCCCTCGGTGACGAGCTGGCGGTCTTCGGCAGCGGCGCCGAGGACGCCGAGTTCGAGGTGTCCGGCGGAGCTGTCACGGTGGTCCCCTCGGTCGACGGCACGGGCGTCGCGCCCGCGACGCTGGCCGAGCAGCTGCTGCCCGTCCTCACCCAGGACGCCCCGCGCACCGTCACCGCCCAGCTGGGGCCGGTGCCGGCCGACTTCACCACCGAGGAGGCCCAGGCCCTCGGCATCAAGGAGGAGATCGGCAGCTTCACGACCAACATCGGCAACGCATCCAGCGGCGAGAACATCCGCGTCGTGGCGGCCGAGGTCGACGGTGCGCTCGTGCTGCCCGGCGAGACCTTCAGCCTGAACGGCTTCACCGGCCCGCGCGGCCTGGCGCAGGGCTACGTCGAGGCGGGCGTCATCAACAACGGCCAGTTCACCACCGCGGTCGGGGGCGGCATCAGCCAGTTCGCCACCACGATGTTCAACGCGGTGTTCTTCTCGGGGCTCGAGGACGTCTTCCACAAGCCGCACAGCTACTACATCAGCCGCTACCCCGCGGGCCGCGAGGCGACGGTCTACTACGACTCGATCGACCTGCAGTGGCGCAACGACAGCGACACCGGCGTCTACATCGACACCGCCTGGACGCCGGGGACGATCACGGTCACCTTCTACGGGACCAAGCGCTACGAGATCCAGTCGGTCAGCAGCGACCGCTACAACCAGCGGTCGCCCGTCGTCCAGGAGAAGCCGGACGACGGCACGTGCAAGCCGCAGGCCGGCTCCACCGGGTTCGACATCACCGTCACCCGCGTGTTCCGCGACCTGGCCACGGGCGCGGAGGTGAGGCGGGAGGACTTCCAGACCCGCTACGCCGCCGAGCCGGTGATCCGCTGCATCGCTCCCACCCCGGCACCGGCACCCGAGGGGACCACGCCGGGCGGCTGACCGGTCACCCGACCGGGGGCGCCTCCGCGGGTCCCGGCCCAGGCCGGGACTCCGGCGGGTGTGCGGCGTGCACACTGAGCGGGTGAGCACCGTCCTGCCCAGTGGGTCGCCGGCGCGCGCCGGCGACCACGCGGCAGAGGCGGCGGTCGCCGACGCCGGCCCGGCGGCACCACCGCTCCCGGACGACGACGCCGACGACCACCAGGGCACGGGCCGGCTGGCGCACTGGCCCGCGGTCGTGCGGGTGCCCTTGCAGGTGCTCGGTCGCACGCTGGCGAAGGCGTGGCAGGACCGGATCCTCGGGCTCTCCGCCGAGGCGGCCTTCTGGCAGATCCTGTCCATCCCGCCGCTGTTGATCGGGCTGCTGGGCTCGCTCGGCTACCTGGGGTCGCTGATCGGCGCCGATGCGGTCCGCCAGATCGAGGACCAGCTGCTGAGCGCGTCGGCCCGGGTACTCACGTCCGACGTCGTCGACGACCTCGTCGCGCCCACCCTCTCGGACATCCTGGGCTCGGGCCGCCTCGACGTCGTGAGCCTCGGCTTCCTGCTCGCCCTGTGGGCCGGCTCCTCGGCCACCGCGACGTTCATGAACACGATCGTCATCGCCTACGACCAGCGCGACGTCCGCGGGCCTATCCGGACGCGGCTGAAGGCGCTGTGGCTGTTCATCGTCGGCATGTTCATGGCCGTGCTGACCCTGCCGCTCCTGGTCCTGGGCCGCGAGGTGCTGGTCAACCTCCTGCCGGCTGACTGGCGCGACACCGGCATGGTCCTGGTCAACGCCGTCTACTGGCCGGTGGTGCTCATCGGACTGGTCCTGGCCCTCACGAGCTTCTACCACGTGGTGCTGCCCAACCGGCTGCCGTGGCGGCGCCACCTGCCCGGCACGGTGCTCGCCGTCGGGTTCTTCCTCGTCGCGGCGCTGCTCCTGCGCGCCTACGTCGCCGACATCCTGATCACGGCGCTGCCCTACGGCGCGCTGGCCGCTCCCATCGGGGCCCTGCTGTTCTGCTTCTTCTTCGGGATGGCGGTGCTCCTGGGCGCGGAGCTCAACGCCACGATCCAGGCCCGCTGGCCCGCCCCACTGCGGCGCCACGACCGGCGGCGCCGCGAGCGGCGGGCGGCGAAGCTGGCCGAGGAGGCCCGCCGCCTGGGTCTGTTGTAGGCCCCGCTGCAGGGTCCCGCCGTGGGTCCCGTCCAGAGGCTCGTCCCGAGCGTGCGAGGGATGAGGAGGACGGGACCCTTCATTTCTTGAGCGTCTCGTAGATCTCCTTGCACGCCGGGCACACCGGGCTGCCCGGCTTGGGGCTCTTGGTCACGGGGAAGACCTCGCCGCACAGGGCCTCGACCATCGTGCCCATGACGGCACTCTCGGCGATCTTGTTCTTGCGGACGTAGTGGAAGACCTCGTTGGCGTTGCCGGTGTCGGCGTCGCGGACGTCCGGCCGCTCGAGGATGTCGCTGCTGCTCACGGGCACTCCCTGCTCGCCGGTAAGGATTCGCCCTCCATGATGACAGGGTGCATCCCCCGTCCTCCGACCTTCCCGCCCGGAGCGTCCTCTCCCCCGAGGTCGCCGACGCCCTGGGCTCCGGCCGCCCCGTCGTCGCCCTCGAGAGCACGCTGCTCGCCCACGGGCTCCCGCGACCGGACAACCGGGCTGCCGCGGACGACGTGGAGGCCGCCGTCCGCGCCGGCGGAGCGGTGCCGGCCACCATCGCCGTCCTGGACGGCGTCCCGCACGTCGGGCTGACGCCTGTGGAGGTCGACCGGGTCTGCGCCGACCCGGACCTGGCCAAGCTCGGGGTTCGCGACCTACCCGTGGCCGCCGCCCTGGGCCTCAGCGGCGCCACGACGGTCTCCAGCACCGCCCTGCTCGCCGCGGCGGCCGGGATCGGTGTCTTCGCCACCGGCGGGCTGGGCGGCGTCCATCGGCAGGCCGTGGGCACCTTCGACGAGTCGGCCGACCTGACCGCACTGTCGCGCACCTCGCTCGTCGTCGTCTGCGCCGGGGTCAAGTCGATCCTCGACGTCCCGGCCACGCTGGAACGGCTCGAGTCGCTGTCGGTCACCGTCGTCGGCTACCGGACGACGACCTTCCCCGGCTTCTACGTCGCGGACTCCGGCGCGAGGCTGGACTGGTCCGTGGCCGATCCGGAGCAGGCCGCGGCGGTCTTCGCGGCGCGACGGCAGCTCGCGTCGGGCGCGGTGATCGTGGCCAACCCGCTGCCCCAGGACCAACAGCTCGACCCGGCACTGCACGACCGGGTGATCGCGGGCGCCCTGGCCGCCGCCGAGGAGGCGGGGGTGCGCGGCAAGGACGTCACGCCGTTCGTGCTGGACCACCTGCACCGCGCCAGCGAGGGCGCGACGCTGGCGGTCAACGTGCGGTTGGTACTGCGCAACGCGGAGCTCGCGGGCCGGATCGCCGCCGCGCTGGCGGGGGTGCCCCGCTGACCAGCGCCGCGCGGGTCGTCGTGGTGGGCGACGTCGCCACCGACGTCGTCGCCGTCCTCTCCGGGGCGCCGGCGCCCGGATCGGACCGGCCGGCGGCCATCCGCAGCCGTGGCGGCGGGGCGGGCGCCAACGTCGCCGTCCACCTGGCGCAACTCGGCGTCCCCGTGGTCCTGGCGGGGTGCATCGGCGACGACGCCGCGGGAGCCGGACTCACCGCGGAGCTGGCCGCGGCGGGCGTGCGGCTCGCGCTGCGGACCGTGCCGGGTGCCGCCACCGGCACGATCGTCAGCCTCGTGGAACCGGACGGGCAGCGCAGCATGCTCGCCGACCGCGGGGCGAACCTGGCACTGCGGACCGAGGACGTGCCCGCTCCCCCGCCCGGCGGCCACCTGCACCTCTCCGGCTACACGTTGCTCGACCCCGGCCCGCGCACCGGGGGGCTCGCCGCCCTGGACGCTGCCGTCGCGGCGGGGTGCACGGTGTCGGTCGACCCCGCGTCGACCACGCCCCTGGCGGCCTACGGCGTGGACCGCTGGCTCGCCGACACGGCGGCGGCGACCCTGCTGCT
>NZ_SPQM01000207.1 GCF_004570345.1 Blastococcus sp. CT_GayMR20
CCATCGCCTCCGCCTGGGCCCCGGCGAACAGCGAGCTGTTGAGCTGCGCCTGCGGGATCGCGATCTGTCCGCCGAACGCCGACAGGGCGGTGTTCGCCATGCCGAGCGCCGTGGACAGCGGCACCGTGTCTAGCTGAACCGTCGGCCTGGCTTCCTTCGTGCCGAGGTCTTCGACGGCGACGCCGGCCTCTTCCGCCTTTGCCTTCAGGATGGCCGCTTCGATGGCGGCATGGTCGGCGCCGGAGACGACGTTCTGCAGGTAGGCGACGTGGTCGTCGAGGGACTGCGGCAGATCGACGCCTGACGCCAGCAGCCCGTTGTAGTACTCGAGCTCTGCCTTGGCACCCACGATCGCTCGCTGTTGATCGTCCAACGCCGCAGGCAGGTTCGACGTCGCCGCTTCGCTGGCGGCCCGACCCATGTGGGAGTAGGCCATGGCGACGTCGCGGGCCGCGTCCTCCAGCTCGTCGGCCGTCGCCGTCCCGGAGGCCATCAGCTCGGCCTGTCGGGCGAGCGCATCCTCGACGCCCTCGCCCGCCAGCTGCAGCGCGAACTGAGCGTCGACCGCGGCCCGCGACTGGTCGATCTGAGCCACCATGGCCTCGGTGACGCCCCGGAGCGCCATCGACTCAGCGTCGGCCAGTCGTGCTGCTTCCTCCTGCCAGTGCGCCAGCCGGCGCTTCGCGGCCTCGAGGTCGCCGGCGCTGGTGCCCTCGTCGTTCATCCGGTCCCGCAGGGTCGAGGACCACTCGGCGACCTTCGACTGGGCCTGCGCGAGCGGGTCCATCGCGCGCCACTGCTCGTCGAGCTTCTTGGTGACCCCGTCGACCGCCTGGCCGGTGGCCGCCAGGGTGCCGGCGGACCCGCTGAACAGCGGGATCAGCGCGCCCCAGCCGGAGGTGACCTCGTTGGCCGCCGTACCGAAGTCGGCCATCTGCATGCGTGCGGCCTGCGCCGCGCTGCCGCCTTCACGGATCGCGTTCGCCCACTTGTCGGAGGCCGCGTCGACCTGCGCGAAGTACGTCGTCAGGCCGATGAGGACCCCGCTGAGACCCGCCGTGCCGGCGGTGCTGTTGAGCGCCTGCATGGCGGATCCGGTGCGGCCGATCGCGGCGGCCGCGCGAGGGCCGCTGGAGGCCACACCTTCGAGCTTGTCGCCGAGCTTCCCGATGCCGTTGCCGATCAGGTCGGCGACCTTCAGGGCCAGGAGGCCGGCGGAGACCGGCGGCAGCAGCCCGCCGGCGCGGTCGAGCACGCCGTTCAAGGCGCCCAGCACGCTGACCACCGGCGGCAGCACCATCGTGGCCAGCTCGGCGCCCTGGCCCAGCAGCGTGCCGAGGGTGGGGAGCAGCTCGCCGATCACGTCACCGATGAGCGAGAACGCCTCACCGGCGGCCGGCGCGTGCTCGGAGATCCCGTCGAAGAAGCCCGTCAGCCCCGTCCCTGTCTTCTCGAGGAAGTCGGCGAAGCCCTGGGTGACCGGCACGCTGCGGGCGATCGCTCGTTCCAAGCCGGGAAGGGCGTTCTCCACCAGCCCGAGCAGCCCGCCGGCGAAAACGTCGATCTGCGGGGCAACGTCGGCGAAGATGCCGCGCAGCCGCGGCCGCATCCGCTCGAAACCGTCGCCGACCCGATCAGCCAACCCGACGAGGGTCGGCTCGATGACCGCGGCGTCGGCGATCGCCCCGTCCCGAATGCGCTGCCAGGTGCCCAGCCACGCCGACTGCACCTTGTCTGACTGGGCGGCCGCGACGATGCCGATGCCGGCGAACAGGCCTGTGGCCGCGGTCATCGCGAGCGGGGCGCCAGCCGCGAGGCCGCCACCGATCGCAGCGGCGATCAGCGGCGAGTTCCGGACGATCGACATGCGGAGCCCGAGGGCCAACTTCCCGCCGGCGTCGTCGCCAGCCTTCTGCGCAGCCGGCCCGAGGCCCTTCCCGACGTCGGACATCGACGCCGCCAGATGCCGCTGGGCGTCCTCCAGCTTCTTCGTCGACGTGACCGTGTTCGACTGCGCCTGCGAGAGCTTGTAGTTGGCCTTCTCCAGGGCGTTCTCCAACGCCAGGAGCTGGGAGGCCGGCCGGTTGCCCTTCTCCCGCGCCTCGTTCAGTCGGAGCTCCGCGACGGTGACCGCCTTCGCGGCGTCGACCTCGGCGCGGCGGGCCTTCGTCAGCCGCGCGGACGACGCCTCCACGGCCTTCGCCAGGCCGTCGGACATCTTCTTGCCCAACTCGCGGCCAGCGCGGTCAGCTTCGCCGCCGAGCGTGGTGGGCATGCCCCGAAGGGCACCCCGAGCCGAGTCCTCGTCCAGGTGGAGCTCAGCGAAGATGTCAGCGATCTTCCGCCCCTTGAAGGCCACGTCAGATCACCGCCTCGAACTTGGTGCGGATGCAGGGGCAGGGCGCAGGCCGGGTCACCGGACGCGGAAAGGGCAAGACGTCCTCTCCGACCTTCGATCCCGCCGGCCGCCCTTCACATAGCCGGCGGGTGACGTTGACGCCCTGGCCCCGAGACTTCATGCGCCGGCGGCTGGGTCGTCGACGAAGTGGGTCCTCTCTCCCTCGATGACCACGACGGCGTCGACGGGGACCTCCCGCCGGATCCACGTGACCGCGTCGCCGACGTGGGTTCCGATGCGCCCGTCGGCACTCGGGCGGCCGTCGACGGTCACCCGGAACGAACGCTGCCGGGTGCGCCCGAGGCCGTCGCCCGGCTGCTGCGCCGGCGGGCCGGCCACCCCGATCCACACCGATCGGCGGCCGTCACCATCGGGCACCGTCGAGCGACAGACCGCGGATTCGCCGTCGATCTCCACCTCAAGGGCGCAGGCGTGGGCGTCGGCGGCCTGCGCGGCCGCAAGTCGGCGGTCACTGCCGGTCGGCTGCTGGGGGACGTAGGTGACGCCGTCGAAGTGAGCCAGCTCGGCCACCAGCTGGCGCCGGCGCACCTCGTGCGTGCGGTACACCATCCACAGCGTTGTGGCGTGAGCTCGAGCCTCGGCAGCCTGCTCTCGGGCGAGCACCATGCGGGCCTCGTCGAGCTTCCGGCGGGCGGCGCAAGCGAGACTGGCCGCCACCGTGACCCGCTCCTCGGCCGCGGCAACAGCCTCGACCATCCGGTACGCCTGCTCGGGGTCGTCGAGCGACCCGTCGTCCAGGCGGGCCTTCGCGGCCGCGACCTCGGCCCGGGCGGCTGCCTCCTCGGACGCCCAGTGAGCGGCGGTGGCGCCCAGGTCGGCCACCGTCCCGGCCGCGGCATTCAGGGGGCTGATCTCAGTCACCGCGCTCATCAGAACTCGTACCCCCGCTGCGTCTGCTGTGACCGCCAGCTCGCCTGCACCTGGGCGGCGGACTCCGCGCTGAGGTCGGCCAGCACCTGCTCCTGCGACTGCCCGCCGAGCAGCCAGTTCTCGACCGCTGTGGCGTACTCGCGGTTCCCGCTGTCACCGCCGTAGCTGTACACAGCGAAGGTCTCCGCATCCTCTGCGCTGATGAGCCGGAACTCGTCGATGATCTGGTAGGCGGCGACGGTGGTAGGTGCCGCTGCCAGCGCGTGCCGCGCCTGCCAGGGCACCTCCAGCAACGCCTCCGGCGGGATCCCCGACGCCGTGAACGGGGAAGGTGAGATCCGGCAAAGAGCGTGGGCTCCCCGCCGCGCGCCCGTGCCGCCGCCAGCCTGCTGGCCCCTTCCGCACCCTGCGCCCAGCTGCTCACGTCCTCCGGCCGCGGGTTGCCGTACCGGCCGGCGGACCGACTCGACGAGGCTGCGAGCCGCGTCGCCGGCCGGGGCCGGGTGGCCGCGGCGCGCGCCAGGACGTCATTCCGGGATATCCGTCCTCCGACTCCGGTGCCTTGGATGTCGGCGAGCTCGACGCCCTGGGCGTTCGCGAGCAACCGGATGTAGCCAGGGGCGGGTACCTCCCCATTCCGTTCGGTGAGCGTGCGGGGTTCGTCACTCATCTCAGGCGCTCTCCTTGATGCGGCGGGCCTCGGCCCGACGGTGGACTTCGGCCTCGACCTCGAGGCGGTCCAGCAGCAGGCGGCCGCCGACTGTGCGGCCGGACTCCAACACCCCCCGCTGGCACAGATGCCGGACGTTGCGGGCCGTACAGGCGAGCATCGCTGCGGCCTCCTCGGTGTTGATCAGCTGCGGCGACCACGATGCCGACTGCCGAATCTGCGGAACTTCCTCATTTCCCGGCGGGGAAGCGGCCGGGATGGCGGAGGCCTCCGCGGTCAGCTGCTCCTGTAGCCACAGCCATCGCTGATTCGGGGCGATCCCGTCTCTCCGCGTGGTGACCTGCTGGGCGGTCACCAGGGCCCGGACGACGTCAACCAGGGCCGAGCCGCGAAGCAGTACCTGCCCGTTGCCCAGCCGCAACAGGGTCCAAGGCGTCGTCTCCACGATCAGAACCCGCCCGGCCACGACTGGACGGGTTCTGATCGGCCACCGTCCTCGAACGGCATCAGCCGGCCGCCCGAACGGTTCGGAAGACCAGGCGGGTGGCTGTTGTCCAGCCGGCCGAGCTCCTCCACAGGGATCAGCTGCCAGCAGCCCGAGCACCACACCCGGCGGTGCTCGTCGACGGCGACCTCCCGGCCCCACAGGTGGACCAGGCGCAGACGGACCCGTTCCGCACCGGGCCGGCCCGGGTCACCGACCGGACGGTCCACCCACACGTCGCCAGGCGACACCGGTGGTGGCCACGACGTCACCGCACACCGCCGACGTCCAAGGCGTCGAGCTCCACCTCGAGGGCCGACCGCTCAACCAGGTCGGCGACGACCTGCAGCCCCCGCAGCGGCCGCCTCGGGTTGACCATGCGGCTCAGCACCGCCGCCAGATGTGCGAGCGAGTCGACTGCCTGCCCTGGTCGCGCCGTCGCCTCCTCCCGTAGCCGCCGGCGGGCTTCCCCATCCCGGGCGGCGACCGCGGCCGCCAGGTCGACCGCCAGCCGCGACGACGACGTGGCACCGAGGAACGACCTCCCAGCGACGTCCGCCAACCCCAGAACGCGCGCCTGGTCGACGAAGCCGGCGGAGACCATCTCCGCGCATCGCTCGCACAGCACCATGACCGTCCCGCTCAGCGTGGGCTGCGAGGTCCACCGGTGACCGACGAGGGCGCACTGCAGTCCGGTGAGGCGGCCACCCGGCATCCAGCCCGTGCCACCGTTCGCGCGAGCCGTTCGCGGTCTCAACGCTCGACCTCTCGCGGTCCAGAAAGACTGAGGTCGAGCCCGCCGTGACTCCATCGCGCAGTCACGTTGCATCTCCCCCCGGCACTGCGAGGTAGCGCTACCGGGGTGACGCCAATGGCGGTACGGGCCGGTGCGAGAGCCTCATCCGGAGAAGCCCTCACCTTCGCGTCGTCCGTCCGTCGGAGGCCCTGAACACGCTCGTTTTCGCGAGTGCCCGATCGGCCCACCGATGCGCGCTTTGACCAGCCCTTACGCCCGCGCAGTGCCCGCCAGGCACATCCCGATTTGGTGGCAATCGGCTCGGGGAGAAAATTTTCCTGACTGGTGGCGGGGTCAGGCGCCGCGGATGCTGGATTTTTCAAGATCGCGGCCGCCTGAGCAGTGGTTGGCGCTCCCTGAAGGCTGCGACCGCAAGCGTCGAGGTGAGCGCCGAGGGCGGCCGTCCGCTGCCTCATCGTGTGGCCTCGCGCTGGCGCTTGATGCGGACCGGCCGTCGTTGCGAGTGCCGACGCTCCGGCTGTGGTCGACATCGGTCGCATCTGCCGTCGCGGGCGTTGGTCGCGACGGCGACGGGCGCGTGGCAGTCGGGGCAGTGGCGGCTGGTCATCGAGTGCTCCGCTGTTCGTGGGCGACGGTGACCAGGCGGAGCGCCACCAGGTGCGCGCACTGGTCGGTGCGGGTTGGGCAGTTGCAAGACCAGTCGGCGTCAGAGCTCCACTCGGTCCGGTAGACGAGGTCGGAGTCGCCGCGGACGAAGGCGACGACGCCCGAGCGGGAGACCTGGCGGACGGTGAGCCGGCCTTCGACGAGGTACCGCCGGGCCTCGTCGGCCGTGCTCTCGCGGGCGGTCACGCGGTGCCCCGCGACCACTCGACGGGACCGCCGCGGTAGTCGGCCAGGGCCACGGCTACCTCCTCTTCCTCGGGGTCCTGTAGGTGCTCCTGTCCTTCCTGCCTGCCTGCCTGCCTTCCTGCCTGTGTTGTCCCGGGGATCCGTCCCGGGGGATGTCCCGAGTGACTGTCCCCGGGGACACCGGCCTTCTCGGCGCGCTGCCGGGCCTTCTTCTCGCGGTCTCGGCGGCGCGCGTTCTCCAGGACCTCCAGCTCGTCACGGCTGGTCTGCGTCGCCGCGAAGTCGGGTAGGACCAGCTGGCTCCCGTCTCGGGTGAGGACTCCGGCGGCCAGGAGTTCGACGACGTCGGCCGTGTTCGCACGTGGCATCAGCTCGACGTCGTCGGCCTCGAAGCGGCCGTCGGTGCGGTTGGCGACCGACCAGAGCAGCGCGGTCATGAAGGTCCGATATGCGGTGTCGGAGAGCTTCAGCAGCCTGCGGTCGACTAGCCACCGTTCCG
>NZ_SPQM01000208.1 GCF_004570345.1 Blastococcus sp. CT_GayMR20
GAGGCGAAGAGCGAGAAGCGGATGACGTCGGTGATGACCATCGTCTTGCGCCGGTCGAACCGGTCGGCGATGGCGCCGGCGAGCGGGCCCAGGACGATCGCCGGGAGCAGCCGGAACAGCAGCACGCCGCCGAGGGCGAAGTTGGCCGCCGCGAACCCGTCGACCAGCGAGGTGGCCGTCGCCGTGATCGCCAGTAGACCCAGCCAGTCGCCGAAGCTGGACAGCGACATCGACAGCCACAGCTTGCGGAAGTCGCGGACCCGCAGCACCGCCCGCAGCTTGGCGACCAGCCCGACGGCTCCCAGGACGTCCGGGTGCGCTCCCTCACCGGCGTGGCCCTGGTCGGCCGGCTCCCCGTTCCTGCCCGCGGGCCCCCCGGGGTCGAGCTCGGTCAGCGGCGCGGCGGCGTCCGGCGGCACCGGCGTACCGCCGGACGGCAGGCCGTCCGGCGGCAGGGTGATCCGCTCGGCACGCTGCGCGTCGACCGCGTCGTCGGGCAGCGGCGCCGGAGGCGTCGGGTCGGACGGAATCGGGTCTCCCTGGATCGGGGGGTCGGGGCGTGGCTCTCCCTCGGCGGGGGTCACGGTACCGGGCGGACGTGACGATTTCGGCAGATTTCCGCCCGCATGGGGTACGCGGGGCACGTCCCGGGCCGCCGATGGCGCCGTCGGCGGTGGCTAGGGTCGGACCCGATGACGGGCACCGAGCGGTCGACCGGGGGCTCGGCGGCCTCGTGGGATCCCGCCGTCTACCTCCGCTTCGCCAGCGAGCGGGCGCGCCCCTTCACCGAGCTCGTCGCGCGGGTCGGAGCGGAGAACCCGGGAGTCGTCCTCGACCTCGGCTGCGGCGAGGGGTCCGGGACGGCGGCCCTGGCCCGGCGGTGGCCCGGCGCGCGCGTGATCGGGGTCGACTCCTCCCCCGAGATGCTGGCGGCAGCCGAACGGGCGGCAGCCGGTGTCGAGTTCGTCGTCGGCGACGTGCGCGACTGGGCACCCGACGGTCCGGTGGACCTGGTCGTCAGCAACGCCGTCCTGCACTGGATCCCCGGCCACGACCGGCTGCTCGCCGGGTGGGCGGGCTGGCTGCGGCCCGGAGGATGGCTGGCGGTGCAGGTGCCGGGCAACTTCCGCGCGCCGACGCACGCCGTGCTCGCCGACCTCTGCCGGTCGCCCGCGTGGGCGGACCGCCTGGCCGAGGTGGCCCCGTCGCCGGACGCCGTCCTGGAGCCGGCCGGTTACCTCGACGTGCTGACGGGCGCGGGGCTGGCCGCCGACGTCTGGGAGACGACCTACCTGCACGTGCTGACCGGCACGGATCCGGTGCTCGGCTGGGTGCGCAGCACCGTCCTGCGACCGGTGCTGGCCCGGCTCGGCGACGACGACGCGGCGCGCCTGACCGCCGACTACGCCGCGGCGCTGCGGACCGCCTACCCGGTGCGGCCCGACGGCACGACCGTGCTGCCCTTCCGCCGGATCTTCGCCGTCGGCACCCGCCCCACCTGACGCCTCCTCACCGCGGGGTGAGCCGGTACGCCCGGGTGACGTAGGGCAGCTCGAGCAGCTCGCGGCCGCGAGTGCCGGGATGCCCGGCCAGCAGCTCGCGGAGGCCGGCCAGGAACTCCGCCCGTCGTGCGTCGTCCATGACGGCCACATAGCTGCGGGTGGCGATGCCCGCGACGACGTCCTCCGGGGTGACGGTCTGGACGATCCCGGACTCGGCGACCACCACCTCGGCCGACAGCTGCTCGGCGAAGCGGTCGACCACGCGCTGGTCGGCCTCGTGGTCGCGCGCCTCCCCCGCGATCAGCGCACCCAGTGCGCCCACCCAGCGCACGCGCTCGTCGCGGGTGTTCCAGACCAGGCCGAGGCTGCCGCCGGGCCGCAGCACGCGGCGGATCTCGCGGGCGGCGGCCGGCGGGTCGAACCAGTGGGCGGCCTGCCCGGCGACGACCGCGTCGACCGCGGAGTCGCCCAGCGGAACCGCCTCCGCGGTGCCCACGGCCGGAGCGACGCCGGGCAGGCGGCTGGCCAGCTGGCCCAGCATCTCCGGCGACGGATCGACCGCGACGACGTCGTGACCGGCCGCTACCAGGACCTCGGTCAGCAGCCCGGTGCCCGCGCCGAGGTCGAGCAGCCGCCGCGGCCGGTCACCGACCAGGAACGCGACCGCGTCGGGCGGATAGCCGGGTCGGAACGCGGCGTACCCGGCCGCGACGGAGCCGAAGGAGCGCGCGCGGGCCCGCAGCCCGGCGTCCTCCGGTCCGGCCATCGCGGAATCAGCCGGCGGTGACGGGTGCGGTCTTCGCCGCGGTCTTCTTCGCCGTCGCCTTCTTGGCTGTCGCCTTCTTCGCCGTCGCCTTCTTCGCCGTCGTCTTCTTGGCGGCCTTCTTCTTGGTCGCCGGACCGCGGGCGCGTCGGTCGGCGAGGAGCTCCGCGGCGCGCTCGATGGTGATCGTCTCGACGTCGTCGCCCTTGCGCAGGCTCGCGTTCGTCTCGCCGTCGGTGACGTAGGGACCGAACCGGCCCTCCCGCACCGTCACCTGGCCCTGGGTGACCGGGTCGGCGCCCAGCTCCTTCAGCGGGGCGGCGGCCGCTCGGCGTCCCCGCTGCTTCGGCTGGGCGAAGATCGCCAGGGCCTCGTCGAGGGTGACCGTGAACAGCTCGTTCTCGCTGGTCAGCGAGCGGGAGTCGGTGCCCTTCTTGATGTAGGGGCCGTACCGCCCGTTCAGGGCCTGGATCTCCTCGCCGTCCGGCGCGACGCCGACCGTGCGGGGCAGGGTCAGCAGCTTCAGCGCGTCCTCGAGGGTGATGGTCTCGGGCGTCATCGTCGCGAACAGGCTGCCCGTGCGCGGGGCCTCCTTGCTGCCCTCGGGCAGGACGGTGGTGACGTACGGGCCGTAGCGCCCCGCCTTGACGACGACGGTGTGCCCGGACGCGGGGTCGGTGCCCAGCTCGCGGTCGCTGGACGGCGCCTCGAGCAGCTCGATGACCTTCTCGCTGGTGAGCTCGTCGGGCGCGATGTCCTCGGGGATGCTCACCCGCGGGCCGTCCTCGCCGCCGGCCTGCAGGTAGGGGCCGTACCGGCCGACCCGGGCGACGACCGATGCCCCGCCCGGCCCGAGCGCACGCAGTGGGATGGAGTTGACCCCGCGGGCGTCGATCTCCTCCAGGCGCTGGCCGACGATCTGCTTGAGACCGCCGGACTCGGCGATGCCGCCGCTGCCCCGGCCCTGGCCGCCGAAGTAGAACTCGGTCAGCCAGTCGACCCGCTGCAGGGTGCCGCCGGCGATCTCGTCCAGCTCCTCCTCCAGGGAGGCGGTGAAGTCGTAGTCGACGAGCTGGGCGAAGTGCTGCTCCAGCAGGTTCACCACCGCGAAGGCGATGAACGAGGGCACCAGCGAGTTGCCCTTCTTCCAGACGTACCCGCGGTCCTGGATCGTCTGCATGATCGACGAGTAGGTCGACGGCCGGCCGATGCCGAGCTCCTCGAGCCGGGCGATCAGGCTCGGCTCGGTGTAGCGGGCCGGCGGGCTCGTCGTGTGCCCCTTGGCGTCCAGTGCCTGGGTGTCGAGCTGCTGGCCGCGCTCGAGGCGGGGCAGTCGGCGCTCGGCGTCGTCGCCGGCGTTCTCGTCGTCCCCGGCGGAGGCCGGGGCCTCGTCGCGGGACTCGACGTAGGCCTTGAGGAAGCCAGGGAAGGTGATGGTGCGCCCGCTGGCGGTGAACTCGACGGCCTCGTCGGTGGCGCTGCGGCCGGCCAGCCGGATGCTCACCGTCTGCCCGACGGCGTCTGCCATCTGCGAGGCCACCGTCCGCTGCCAGATGAGCTCGTAGAGGCGGAACTCGTCGCGGGCCAGCTGCGGCGCGAGCTGTCCCGGCGTCCGGAAGTTGTCGCCGGCCGGGCGGATCGCCTCGTGCGCCTCCTGCGCGCCCTTGGCCTTGCTCTTGTAGCGGCGCGCCTCGGCCGGGACGTAGGCGTCGCCGTACAGCTCACGGGCCTGCGACCGCGCGGCGTTGATCGCCTCCTGCGACAGGTTCGTCGAGTCGGTGCGCATGTAGGTGATGTGGCCGTTCTCGTACAGCCGCTGCGCGACGCGCATCGTCTGCGCCGACGACCAGCCGAGCTTGCGGCCGGCGTCCATCTGGAGCGTCGAGGTGGTGAACGGGGCGTACGGACGGCGGCGGTAGGGCTTCTCGTCGACCCGGCTCACGCTGACCTGGCGGCCCTCGAGGCGCGCGGCGAGCCCCCGGGCGCCTGCCTCGTCGAGGTGGACGACGTCGCCGCTCACCCGGCCGGTGGCCGGGTCGAAGTCCTTGCCGGTGGCGACCCGGCTGTCGTCGACGCTGACCAGCTTGGCGCGGACCGTCGTCGGCTCCCCCTCGTCGGTGGCCGCGCCGGTGCGCGGGACGGCGAAGGTGCCCTCCAGGGACCAGTAGTCGGCGGCGTGGAAGGCCATCCGCTCCCGCTCGCGCTCGACCACGATCCGGGTGGCGACGGACTGCACCCGGCCGGCCGACAGCTTGGGGAGCACCTTCTTCCACAGCACCGGGGAGACCTCGTAGCCGTAGAGGCGGTCGAGGATCCGGCGCGTCTCCTGCGCGTCGACCAGCGCGGTGTCGAGCTCCCGTGGGTTTGCCACGGCGCGGGCGATCGCCTCGGGAGTGATCTCGTGGAAGACCATGCGGTGCACGGGGACGCGGGGCTTCAGCGTGTCGACCAGGTGCCAGGCGATGGCCTCGCCCTCGCGGTCCTCGTCTGTCGCCAGGTAGACCTCGCTGGCGTCCTTCATCAGCTGCTTGAGCCGGCTGACCTGCTGCTTGCGGTCCGGGCTGACGACGTAGAGCGGCTCGAAGGAGTTGTCGACGTCCACCCCGAGGCGGGCCCACGCGGCGCCCTTGTGCTCGGCCGGCACGTCGGCGGCGTTGCGCGGCAGGTCGCGGATGTGGCCGACGCTGGCCTCGACCACGTAGCCCGAGCCGAGGTACCCGGCGATCTTGTTCGCCTTCGTCGGCGACTCCACGATGACCAGCGGCTTGCCCCCGGATGCGGCCGTCTTCCGCCGTGCGGGCACCTTCGTGCCGGCGGCGGTCGCGTCGGTGCTCTCGCTTCCGGTCTGGCTGGTCTTCGTGGGCACGGTGCTCCTGTCGGTGGTGCTGCGGTGGTGCTGGGTTCGCGGGGACGACGGACTCGATCCCGAACTCCCCCGACTCCGGCGGGCACGTCCCAGCGAACGGACCGCGAAAACGCCCCTCGGCGGGCCACGGTAAGCCACGCCTCCGAAAAGGGGCCGGGGCGACCCTTCGTGGGCGTGCCGTCACTCACACCAACGTCGATCGTGCGGCCGTGTTCCCCGGCGGGGAAGAGCCCTCCGGCGAAGGGGTCAGGCGGGCCGTCGCGAGCCGGTGACCACCTCCGCGAGCGCGGTCAGGGTCGGCGACTGTGGGACGTAGTACTCCGAATGTCCCGTCCCCGGCTCGACGGGCAGGGCGGTCGAGCCGAAGTGGTCGGCCCGCGGGACGCTGCCGAACCAGCCGGGCCACGTGACCGGATCGGCGGCCGAGGTCGCGTCGTAGACCTCGGGCACCTCGAGGCCGGCGGCGGTGTCCTCCATGCCCGGGCTGCCGAGGAGGACGACGGCGTCGGCGGCCAGCGGGCCAGGGGCGTCGGCCGCCTCGTCGACCACCACGGTGCCGTAGCTGTGCGCGAGGACCGACGTGCGCGCCGGTGGCTGCCCGCTGGCCGTCCGTGCCGCGCCGAGGCCGGCGAGTGCGGCGGCGAGCGTCGGCCCGCCCAGCCAGGCCGACGCCCGGGACGTCATCGTCCGCGGCGACCCCGGCGTCCGGTAGCCCAGCCAGACGACCGTCGCGACGGAGACCCCGGGCGCGACGGTCCGGCCCGACGAGGCCAGGTCGCGGGCGTCGCCGGTGAGGCGGCCGAGGTCGTCCAGCGGTGTGGTGCCGACGCCGGGCACCAGCACGGCCACCGCCTCGGCGGTGTCCAGGTCGCCGATCGAGAGTGCGACCCGGTCGCCGTCCAGGTCGAGCAGGTGCAGCTGCACGGTGCGGCCGGCCGCCTCCTCGTCGCGGATCCGTGCGGCCAGCGACCGGGCGGTCGTCGCGGCCGGTTTGGCGGTGCGCGGATCGGTCAGGACGTGGGCGAGCACCCGGCGGTTGGCCCGGTCCCGGGCCCAGCCCGGCAGGCCGTCGAGCCGGCCCAGGACGGCGGGCACGCGGTCGATCGCCGCGACCTGCGCCGCCGCCGAGAGCCCGGCCCACCACTGCGCCACCTCGCCGGGCGGACGGTCGAGCGGCGGGTCAGTTCCCCGGGCCGTGTCGGCCGTGGCGAGGTCCCCCAGTTCCGCCGGCTCGACCGCCCGCAGGACACCCAGCCGGTCGGTCGCCGCCCACGCGTCTCGTGCCGCCGCCCCGGCTGCCGTGGCGTGGTGCAGCGCCGCAGCTGCCGCGGTCGCTGCGCGGGCG
>NZ_SPQM01000209.1 GCF_004570345.1 Blastococcus sp. CT_GayMR20
GCTGCTCGGGGGCGAACCCGGAGAGCACCTCGGCCGACTGGCCGGCGGTGAGGTGGGCCAGGACCAGCGCGATGATCTGGGCGTGCTCGTCCTTGAGGAACGTGACGAGCTGCCGGACGTCGGCATTGCGCAGGGAGGCGAACGGCACCTCGGTGTAGACGACGTTGAGGCGGGACAGGATGCCCTCGGCCTTGTCCTCGCCCAGGCCCGCGGCGAGGATCTCGCGGGCGAAGTCGACGCCGCCGCGGCCGATGAAGTGCTGCGCGGTCATCAGGCCGTGGAACTCGTTCATGACGATGTCCACGTCCTCGGACTCGACCGAACCCAGGCGCATCAGCTCCCGGGTCAGCGACTCGACCTCGCGCGGTCGCAGCTTCGACAGCAGGACGCCGGCCTCCTCCTTGCTCATCTGGGCGAGGAAGACGGCGGCCTTCCGGAGGCCCGGCAGCTCCGGGCGCTCGGGGGCGGCGGGGACGGCGGGGAGGTTGCCCCCACCCATCCCGAGCAGCTGCTCGACGCTGGCGATGCTCACGACTTGTTCTCCGTCAGCCAACCGCGCAGCATCGCCGCGACCTCGTCGGGGCGCTCGCTGACCATGTTCGAGATCTCCCCACGTACCTTCTGCCTCTCGGCGGCCTCGAGCTCCAGCGCGGCCGTGTCGACCTTGGGCCGCAGCTCCTCGCGGGTGCTCTGGATCCGCAGGCGGTCCAGCTCGTCGAGCATGTCGTCGGTGAGCTCGAGGGGCTCGTAGTCGTCCTCGGCGTCCACCTGGCGGCGCGAGCGCAGCCAGACCAGGAGGACGACGAGCGCGATGCCGGCCGCGATGCCGCCGGTGCGGATCATCGACCACATCTGCTCGCTGGCCTCGGCCTCGCGGGCCGCCTCCATCTCCGCGGCCGCCGCGTCGGCGGCCGTGGTGTCGAAAGGCAGGCTCGCGACGGTGATGTCGTCACCGCGGGCCTCGTCCAGGCCGACCGCGGTGATCATCAGGTCCCGCATCTGCTGCTGGTTGAGGTTGCCCGCGACGGCCTCGTCCATGACGACGGAGACGGTGAGCCGGTTGAGCGCGCCGGGCGCACCCTGCTCGACCGTCGTCGTCTTGCCGACGGCGTTGTTCGCGGTGGTCGACTCCTTCTGGTACGCGGAGTCGCCGGCGCCGGCGTTGGCCGCGGCGTCGGGCATGTTCTCGGGACCGAGGACGCCGCCGACCACGGCTCCACCGCCGGTGTAGTCCTCGGTGGTCGTGGACTCCGACAGCGGCGGGGTGTTCCCGTCGTAGGTGTAGGTCTCCGAGGTGGTCTCGCGCTGGGCGAGGTCGACGTCGGCGCGCACGGAGACGACGGACCGGTTGGGCCCGACGACGGAGTCGAGGATCTTCTGGGCGCTGGCCGACAGCCGCGCCTCGTACTCCGACTCCACCTGCGAGCGCGCGTCGCCGGCGGCCGCGGTGACGCCGGTGCCTGCGGCCGAGAGGACCTGGCCCGACGAGTCCGCGACGGTGACCTGGTCGGGCGCCATGTCCTGGACGCTGGAGGAGACGAGGTTGGTGACCGCCTGGATCTGCTCGCCGGACAGCGCCGTGCCGGGCGCCAGGTCGAGGAGCACCGACGCGGTCGGCTTCGCCTCCTCGGTCACGAAGACCTCGTCCTCGGGAAGGGCGACGTGGACGACGGCCGAGCGGACGCCCTCCAGCGACTCCAGGGTCTTCGAGAGTTCGCCCTCCAGCGCCCGCTGGTAGGACACCTGCTGCTGGAACTCGCTGGTGGTGATGCCCTGCTCGTCCAGGAGGGCGTACCCGGTGTCCTGGCCGGCGGGCAGGCCCTGACCGCTCATGGTCAGGCGCAGGTCGTAGACCTGGTCCTTGGCCACCATGATCGTCTGGCCGCCGTCGGTGAGCTCGTAGGCGACGCCCGCCGCGTTGAGCTCGTCGACGATCGCCGAGGCGTCGGTGGAGGCCAGGTTGGAGAACAGCGGGGCCTGGGTGGGGGCGGTGATCCAGCGGAAGAAGAAGAACCCGCCGAGAAGCAGCCCGACGAGCAGAAGGCCGATGACGACCTTCTGCCCCAAGCTGATCGTGGAGAACGTGGAGCGGGCGCGCTCCATCGTTCCGGCGAGAGCCGACTTCATCAGACAGGCATCCTCATGATCTCGTTGAACGCCTCAACGGCCTTGTTCTTGATCGTCACGACCATCTCGGTCGCCAGTGCCGCTTCGGAGCTGGCGATCATGTAGTCGTGGACGTCCTTCAGGTCGCCGGTGGCGGCCTGGGTCGCCAGGGTGTCGGCGGTCTTCTGCGTGCCCTGGAGCGCGTCGAAGGACGACGCCAGGATCGATGCGAAGCCGTCCGCGCCCTGGGCCTGGGGGACTCCGGTGGTGGCGCCGGCGACGCCGCTGACGGCGCCGATGCCGACGGGCAGGATGCCGCCGATGGGGGAGCTCATGATCAGCGCTTCCCGAGCTGCAGGGCAGCCTGGTAGGCGCTGGTGGCGCGCTCCACGACGGCGAGGTTCGCCTGGTACCCGCGTTGGGCCATCATCAGGGCGACCATCTGGTCGCCCATGTCGATGTCGGGGTAGCGGACGTAGCCGTCCTCGTTGGCCAGCGGGTGGTCCGGCTCGTAGACGATCCGGCCTTCCGCGTCACCGAACTCGGCCCGGGCGACGCGGACGCCGCCCTCGCCGGAGCCGTAGTCCACGGCCTGCGCCACGACCAGCCGTTCCTGGAAGGCGTCCTGGTCGTACGGGTTGACCGTGTTGATGTTGGCCATGTTGTCGGAGACGGCGTCCATCCACTTGCGGTGGACGAGCAGGCTCGAGCCGGCGATGCCGAGGGTGTCGAAGACGGCCATCTCACTGCGTCCTGAGGGCCGTGCGCAGGACGTTGTACTTGCCGTCGAGCGCGTTGAGGGCCAGCTGGTAGCGCAGGCCGGTCTCCGTGGCGGTGACCGTCTCCTGGTCGAGGTTGACGTTGTTCCCGTTGGTGTTGGTCGGCTGCAGGGAGCGCGCGACGGAGCCGCCGTTGACGGTCGGCGTCTCACCGTCGGCGAGCGCCCCGCGCAGCGAGGACTCGAAGTCCACGACGCCGGCGAGGAAGCCGGGCGTCTGGAGATTGGCGATGTTGTCGGCGGTGACGCGCTGGCGCTGGGCGAGGCCAGAGAGCGCAGCGTGCAGGGCCGTCGAGGTGGCGTCGCTGATCATGGAGCGGGTCGCCCACGGCTGCAGCAGGACACGATCGACCTCCGGGTATGCGGAAGGCACTCGCGAGCGAGTGCGGGGTCCGCCGATCCGTGGCGAAGTGGTGCTGTCCGTGCTCTTCCCTCATCGGCACCGGGCCGTCCCGGGCTGACCGCCGGACCGCCACACGAGGGGCACGAGGGCCCCGCGGGATGGGGGTGACCGGTGGGACCAGCGGTGACCTCGCCGTGTCCCGGGCCGGCGGGGACGGCTGAGTTGGCAGCATCCGTGCTGTGCCGGAGCGCGGCAGCGGGCGAGAACACACAAAGGCCCCGCTGCCGGCAGGGCCGTCAGCGGGGCGGGGACCACAGCGGTCGGAGGGACCGGATCAGAGCGCGCGATCGATGAACGAGGCGACCGGCCGCGCCGGTCCGTAGGACATGCGCGCGGCCACGTCCCGCTGCTTCTGCGACTGGGTGATCCGCTCGATCAGCGCCTCGGCCACGGCCAGCTGGTGCTGGAGCAGCCGCGCGGCACGCTCGCGCAGGTCGGGCGGGATCGGCCCCAGCCCGGACGGGGGCACCCAGTCGTCGGCGCGTCGTCCCCAGGCGGCGATCTCCTCGGCGCGGTCGTGCGCCATCGACTGCTCGGCGGCGAGCACCTCGCCCTCGAGGTGGTCCAGGACGACGGCCCAGTTGACCGGCGGCATCCCCTCGCCGGTGCCCTCGTAGGGCCGGCGGCCGATCATGACGTACTGCCCGCCAGCGAGGCGGCGGCCTGCCGCCACGCGTCGCGGAGCGGCTCGACCACCTGGCGGCAGGAGGAGATGCGGTTCGTGTCCAGCTTGACGTTGGCCTGGACGAGCTCGCTGATGAGCCAGTTGTAGAGCGCCGCCAGGCGGGGTCCGCCCTCCCAGGCGTCGACCTGCAGGCTGGAGAGCAGTTCGAGCACGATCGCCTGCGCGTGCTGCAGTTGCTCGCCGGCGGCTTCGCGCTCGCCGGCGGCCACCGCCTTCTGTGCCCGCTCGAGGTCCAGGGCGAGGCGGTCGTAGAGCATCACCAGCACCTGCTGCGGCGAGCTCGTCGCGACGGCGTCGCCGAGGTAGCGGGCGCGAAGGGATGCGGCACTCATCGGGGTCTCTCCTGGAACGTGGGGAAGGTGGAGCGGGTTTCGCCGGATCGTCAGGACGACGAGGACGGCAGCGAGTTGATCTGGCCGGCCAGCCAGGTCGACTGGTTGCGCAGCGAGCTCAGCGACGTCTCCATGGCGGTGAACTGCCGCGTCAGCATCTCCTTGCGCTTGGCCAGCCGCAGGTCCCAGGCGGCGATGCGGTCCTCGTACGTCTTGATCAGGGCGTCCTGGCCGTTCGCGAGGGAGACGAGCGATCCCGTGGCACTGTCCGAGGCCTTCTGGGAGATCGTCAGCAGCCGCCCGGCGATGCCGGGCACCGCCGTGCCGTCCACCGCCTCGGTCGCACTGATGCCGCCGATCACGCGCTGCGCGAGGGCGGGGGTGTCCTTGAGGGCGGTCGCGAACTTCGCCTTGTCGAAGGTGACCTTGCCGTCCCGGGTCAGCGACAGACCGACGGTGATCGGCGCCCCGCCCACCCCGACCGATGTCGACACGGCATCGAGCAGCTGGCTGCCGAGGGAGGTCACCGAGAAGTCGCCCTTGAGCGCCGCGGTGCTGCCCTTGGCGTTCGAGGTGTACGTCCTCACGGTGTTCGCCGCCGCGTTCACGGCGTCCACCAGCGTCTGCATCTTGGCGGCCACTGCATCGGCGTCGGACGCCACGGACACCGTGGTCGACGCGCCGCCGGGCGTGGTGATCGTGACCGAGACGCCGGGCATGATGTCGGTGAACGTGTTGGTGGCCGACGTCGCGACCACACCGTTGCCGAGTTCCAGCGTGGCGTTCTGGCCGGTCTTCGTGGCCGTGAACCCTGTTCCGATCGCGCCCCCGGTCTCCGTGGCGCTCTTCACGATGAACTTGCCGTCCAGGCCGGGCTTGGTGCTGACCAGCTGGAGCCGGTGCTCGGTCCCGCTCAGGCTGACGATCGTCGCCTTGACGCCGAAGTCCGTCTTGTTGATCGCCGTGACGGCGTCGGCCAGGCTGGCGCCGGGGGCGACGTCGATGACGCCGACGACCGTCGTCCCGTCGGCCTTGCGGATCTCGATCGGCCAGGCCGGCTCCCGGTCGCGGACGCTGCCGGTCGTCGTCGTCGTCCACTGGGAGTTGCTGAGCACCGTGTGCGTCGCGGCGATCTGGCCGGGCGTGAAGGTCAGGCTGGTGCCGGCGATGGCCGACGCGGTCGCCGTGGCCGTGGCCGTGGCGCCGGTCGGCTCGACGGTGGCCTTGCGGCCCGCGGTGAGGCCCGTGGCCGAGGTCAGGGCCTCGGCGGCTGCGCGGACGGCGGCGAACGTGGTGTTGACCGTGCGGTAGGCCGACGCGGTGGACTGCGTCGCGGTCAGGCGGGCCTTGAGCGCGGTCTGCGGCGCGGCCTCGGCCTGGATGAGCTGGGAGATCAGGCTGCCGGTGTCCATCCCGGAGACCAGGCCGGTGCTCAAGCTCATCGTCATGTGCTGCCTCCTGGGCTGGTCGGGGATACCGGGTGTGAGTGAGGGGGGAGGCCGGTCGGCCTCCCCCCTCACCCGGGGTGGTGCGTTCGCTCAGCTGTTCAGGCGGAGCTCTGCCGTCGGGGCCGATCAGCCCCGCAGCAGCGAGAGCACGCCCTGCGAGGCCTGGTTGGCCTGCGCGAGCATCGCGGTGCCGGCCTGGGACAGGATCTGGTTCCGGGTGAACTGGACCATCTCCTGCGCCATGTCGGCGTCGCGGATGCGGCTCTCCGACGCGGTCA
>NZ_SPQM01000020.1 GCF_004570345.1 Blastococcus sp. CT_GayMR20
CAAATCGGCCCTCCCGGGCTTCCTCGCTGGCTGGATGTCCAACACTACGCCGGTTTCCAGCACCCCCGCAGGAGCAACCGGTCCGGCGACCCTCCCGGGCCGCGCGGCGCATGGAGAACCATACACGCCTCCGGAGGGGGTCTGCAGGGGGGTGCGGACGCGCCCCGCCCCGACCGGGGTCAGGCGACGCCGGTCGGGCGGAACTGCACGCTCACACGAGGGCCCACGGGCCTGGTGGTCTTGGGGATGCAGTGCTCCCACGTGCGCTGGCAGGACCCACCCATGACGGCGAGGTCGCCGTGACCCAGCGGGAAGCGGAGGCTCTGCCCACCCCCGGCCGGCCGCAGCAGCAACGGACGGGGCGAGCCGAACGAGACGATTGCGACCATCGTGTCCGACGACCGCCCGCGGCCGATCCGATCGCCGTGCCAGGCGACGCTGTCGCGGCCGTCCCGGTAGAGGCACATACCCGCGCTGACGAATCGCTCGCCGAGCTCCGGCCCGTAGTAGCGGTTCAGTGATTCGCGCGCCTCGGTCAGGAGGGGGTGGGGCAGCGTCTCGCGGGGGCCGTACCAGCGGAGCAGTCTCGGGACGGCGACCTCCCGCTCGTACATCTGCCGGCGGTCCTCCCGCCAGCCGATGTTCCCGAGCAGCACGTCCAGGACGGCGTCCGATCCGCTGACCCAGCCCGGCAGGTGGTCCACCCAGGCGCCGTCGCTCAGTTCGTGCCGGACGACAGCGCCGGCGAGCGGCCGCAGGGTCGACTCCTCCGCGAGGTCCCACATCGAGGGCTGGTGCGCGAGCTGCATGCGGGCACGCTACTCCCGGTTTCGCACATGTGTGCGAAAAGCTGTGGAAAGAGCGCGGGCCTCAGGCAGTCAGGGCCAGCGCGAACGGCAGGACGGCGGTGGCGCCCGCCCGGCGGAGCTCGCGGCCGGCCACCGTCATGGTCCACCGCGAGTCGGCGAGATCGTCGACGAGCAGGATCGGGGCAGAACCTGCCTCCGCCAGCCGGTCGCGCAGCTCCGGGCCGACGACGATGCGGTCCCAGACGGCAGCCAACCGGAAGGCGCTGTTGCCGCCCGGCCGCCCGGTGGGTCCGCCGTGTTGCAGCGACATCTCGCCCAGGTAGGGCAACCGGCCCAACCGGGCCAGGCCCTGCGCCAGCCCGCTGATCAGCCGCGGCCGCCGCCGGGACGGCATCGCGACCACGGCGCCCGGGCGCTCCGTCCAGTCCCAGGCGGCGAGCACCCGCGCGCAGGCCTTCATCAGCTCGTCGTCCGGGGGGACGTCGGAGATCGAGCGCTGCACCGGGACGTCGAACGCGGCGTCCGGGTCCTCCTCGATGCCGGGTGCCTCGAGGTCGAGGACCACCACCCCGCCGACGCCGTCGTCCCCCAGGAGCGTGCGGAGGCGCTGTCCCCAGCCGAGGTCGGTCAGCCGCGCCACGGCCCGGCCGGGCTCGATCTGGTCAGCCGGCGAGATCTTGCCCTTGACGTCGACCCCGAGACGGTCGGCGCCGGTCGGCCACTGGCCGCGTGGCGCGAGCTCGACCCCCGGGCGGTCGAGCACGGCGGAGGCCGCCTCGGCCGCGGCCTCCGGCACGTCGGCGGAGTACCAGGGCCCGGCGCAGACGTCGCACCGCCCGCACGGGGCGGCGGTCGGGTCGTCCAGGGCCTCCTGGAGGAAGGCCATCCGGCACATCGCCGCGTCCACGGGCCTGGCGTAGGCGATCATCGCCCGCTGCTCGGCCTCGCGGGTGCGCGTGACGCGGGCATACCGGTCGGCGTCGTACACCCACGGTTGACCGGTCGAGCGCCACCCTCCCTGGACGCGCTCCACGGCGCCGTCGACGGCGAGCACCTTCAGCAGCAGCTCCAACCGCGACCGGCGGACGTCGGCGACGGTCTCCAGCCGCGGTACCGACCACGCCTTGCCGTCCGCCATGGCGGTGAGCACCGCGGCCGCGTGGTCCTCACGCGGCATGGAGGACGTGGCGAACCACTGCCAGATCGCGAGGTCCTCCGGGCCGGGCAGCAGCAGCACGTCGGCGTGCTCCACGGCGCGGCCGGCACGACCGACCTGCTGGTAGTAGCTCACCGGAGAGGACGGCGCCCCCAGGTGCACGACGAACCCGAGGTCGGGCTTGTCGAACCCCATGCCCAGCGCCGAGGTCGCGACGAGGGCCTTCACCTTGTTGTTCCGCAGCGCCTCCTCGGCATCCTTGCGGTCGGCGTCGTCGAGCCGGCCGGTGTAGGCACGCACCTCGTGACCGGCGTCCCGGAGCAGCGCCGCCGTCTCCTCCGCCGCGGCGACGGTGAGCGTGTAGACGATGCCGCTGCCCGGCAGGTCGCCGATGTGGGCGGCCAGCCAGGCCAGCCGCGCCCGGTCCGACGGCAGCCGGAGCACGCCCAGCCGCAGCGACTCCCGCGACAGCGGCCCACGGACGGTCGTGACCTCCACGCCACCGGCGCCCAACTGCTCGGCGACGTCGGCCACCACCCGCTCGTTCGCTGTGGCAGTGGTCGCCAGCACCGGCGTCCCGGCCGGCAGGGTGGCGAGCAGGTCGCGGATCCGGCGGTAGTCGGGTCGGAAGTCGTGTCCCCAGTCGGAGACGCAGTGCGCCTCGTCGACCACGACGAGCCCGCAGCGGGCGACCAGGCCGGGCAGCTGCTCCTCGCGGAACCGGGGGTTCGTGAGCCGCTCGGGAGAGACCAGCAGGACGTCGACGTCATCCGCAGCGAGGCGGGCGGCGATGTCGTCCCACTCGGTCATGTTCGCACTGGAAATCTCGACCGCGCGGATGCCGGCGCGGGCCGCGGCGGCCACCTGGTCACGCATGAGGGCCAGAAGGGGCGACACCAGCAGCGTCGGGCCGGCGCCACGGCGGCGCAGGAGTGCGGTGGAGACGAAGTAGACCGCCGACTTCCCCCAGCCGGTGCGCTGGACGACGAGGGCGCGCTGCGAGCGCTCGACCAGCGCCGAGACGGCGGCGTCCTGCCCCTCGCGGAACACCGCATCCGGCCGCCCGGTCAGCTCGCGGAGGACGGCGAGCGCCTCCTCGGTGATCTCCGACGGCGGCGCAGCGGTGCTCATGGGGACGACAGTAGGCAGGAGCTCCGACACTCGGGGCCACCGCGCGGGGCCTGGGGACGGCGAGGGAGAATCCACAGCGATGCGACCGCCGGACAATCACGTGCACACCAGGTGGTCGTGGGACACCCCTGGCTCCTCGACGATGCGCCGTGCCTGCGAGCGGGCGGTCGCCCTCGGACTGCCGGCGATCGCGTTCACCGAGCACCTGGACTTCACGGTCTGGCACGAGGACGACGCGGCGACGTCCCAGGGCCTGGTCGACCGTCACCCCGCGCATCAGCTCCCCATCGACGTCGAGGGCTACTTCGCCGAGCTCGAGGAGTGCCGGGGCCGGTTCCCGGACCTGCGGATCCTGTCCGGCGTCGAGACCGGTGAGCCGCACCTGTTCGAGGCCAGCGTGGCGGACCACCTGGCGCGGAGTCCCGTGGACCGGATCCTCGGCTCGCTGCACTCCCTGGAGCTCGACGGGCGCCTGGTCGGCGTCGGGCGCCTGCTCTACGTCGATCCGGACACGACGATGCGCCGCTACCTGGCCGAGATCGTGCGGATGATCGAGACCAGCGACGTCTTCCAGGTGCTCGCGCACGTCGACTTCCCGCGCCGGTACTGGCCCGGCGGCACCGACCGGTACGTCGAGAAGACCTACGAGGAGGAGTACCGCGCCGTCTTCCGCGCCCTGGCGTCGACCGGCCGGGCCCTCGAGGTGAACACGAGCAGCCCGCTCGCCTCCGTCGACCAGGTGCGCTGGTTCCACGAGGAGGGCGGGCAGGCGGTCAGCTTCGGCAGCGATGCGCACGCCCCGGCCGCGGTCGGGCAGCGGTTCGACCTCGCCGTCGACGTGGTGGAGGC
The DNA here is from genome assembly GCF_004570345.1 of Blastococcus sp. CT_GayMR20. The sequence goes on from NZ_SPQM01000020.1 coordinate 3,946, forward strand.
GGCAGGCTTCCGGCCGGGTCGCGACCGCTTGGACTTCTGGCGCCGGTGACCGCTCCAGCAGGTACTTCACCGCTAAGGCATCTTCCCGCTAGGGTCCGGGGATGACCTCTCGCCGCGTCGTGATCGCCCTCGGGGGCAACGCCATGACCGGCGCCGACGGCTCCGCCACGCCGGAAGCACAGCGGGATGCCATCCGCGAGGCGTCGGCCCACATCGCCGCAGTCGTCGCGACCGGTGTCGAGGTCGTCCTGACCCACGGGAACGGCCCGCAGGTGGGCAACCTGCTCGTCAAGAACGAACTGGCCGCCCACGTCGTCCCGCCCGTGCCGCTGGACTGGTGCGTCGCCCAGACCCAGGCGACCATCGGCTTCACGCTGACCGACGAGCTCGACGCCGCCCTCTCCGAGCGCGGCCTGTCGCAGCGCGCCGCAGGTCTGGTCACCCGCACCCTCGTCGACGTCGACGACCCGGGCTTCCGCGAGCCCTCGAAGCCGGTGGGCCGCTTCCTCCCGCGCGAGGAGGCGGAACGGTTCGTCTCCCTCGGGCAGATCTGGGAGGACCGCGGCGAGAAGGGCTGGCGACGGGTGGTCGCCTCCCCCGAGCCGAGGTCCGTCGTCGACTCCCCCGCGATCCACGCGCTGGCGGCCGCCGGTTTCGTCGTCGTCTGCGCAGGCGGCGGAGGTATCCCGGTGACCGACGACGGCCGGGACGGCACTGCCCTGCGGGGCGTCGAGGCGGTCATCGACAAGGACCTGACGGCTGCGATCCTGGCGCGCGAGCTGGACGCCGACACCCTCGTCATCGCCACCGACGTCCCGAACGTGATGGTCGACTTCGGGACGCCGTCCGCCCGGCCGCTGGGCCGCGTCACCGCAGCGGAGCTGCGGCAGCATGCCGCCGCCGGCCAGTTCGCGCGCGGCAGCATGGGCCCCAAGGTGGACGCCGCGCTCCGTTTCCTCGATGCCGGCGGCACCCGCGCCGTCATCACGTCCCTCGAGCACATCGCCGACGCCGTCGCTGGTGACGACGCCGGCACCGTCCTCACCCGCTGATCCGAACCTGGAAGGAATCCACGTGCCCGCACCGATCGAGGTCCGCAAGATCCCGCTGCACAACGTGAGTGACGCCTCCGAGCTGGCCAAGCTCATCGACGACGGCGTGATCGAGGCCGACCGCGTCATCGCCGTCATCGGCAAGACCGAGGGCAACGGCGGCATCAACGACTACACGCGGATCATCGCCGACCGGGCCTTCCGCGAGGTCCTCGTCGAGAAGGGCAGCCGCCCGCTGGACGAGGTCAAGCAGATCCCGATCGTGTGGTCCGGCGGCACGGACGGCGTCATCAGCCCGCACGCCACCATCTTCGCGACCCTCCCCGAGGACTCGGTGGAGAAGACCGACGAGCCGCGGCTGACCGTCGGGTACGCGATGAGCGACGTCCTCCTGCCCGAGGACATCGGCCGCATCTCGATGGTCGAGAAGGTCGCCGACGGCGTCCGGAAGGCGATGGAGGCCGCGGGCATCACCGACCCGGCCGACGTCCACTACGTGCAGACCAAGACCCCGCTGCTGACGATCGACACGATCCGCGACGCCCGCGAGCGCGGGAAGACCACGTACATGGAGGAGCCGCACGGCTCCATGGACCTCTCCAACGGCACGACCGCGCTCGGCATCGCGGTGGCCCTCGGCGAGATCGAGATGCCGACGCAGGAGCAGGTCATGCACGACCTGTCGCTCTTCAGCGCCGTCGCCTCCTGCTCGTCCGGTGTGGAGCTGGACCGGGCGCAGATCGTCGTGGTCGGCAACGCCCGCGGGCACGGCGGCAACTACCGCGTGGGCCACTCGGTCATGAAGGACGCCCTCGACCAGGACGGCATCTGGGAGGCCATCCGCAATGCCGGCCTCGAGCTGCCCGAGCGCCCGCACCACACCGACCTCGGCGACCGGCTGGTCAACGTCTTCCTCAAGTGCGAGGCCGACCCGAACGGCAAGGTCCGCGGACGGCGCAACGCGATGCTCGACGACTCCGACGTCTCCTGGCACCGCCAGATCAAGGCGACCGTCGGCGGCGTGACCGCCTCGGTGACCGGCGACCCGGCGGTCTTCGTGTCGGTGGCCGCGGTGCACCAGGGCCCGTCCGGCGGTGGCCCGGTCGCCGCGATCGTCAAGGCCTAGCCGGCACGCTCAGGCGACGCGGCCCCAGAGCGCCCCGTCGGGCATGACGGCCTTTCCCACCGGGGCCGTCGTGTCCGGCGGGACGACGCTGGGTGGGACCGGCGGCCTGCCGCGCCTGCGGTCCGACGCACCGGGGACGACGAAGCGGTAGGTGGCGTCGAGGTCCCGGACGGCGAACACGTCCTCGTCCGGGCCGGCGTGGTGCAGGACGACGGTGTCGAACCGCTCGGCGACCCGGTGCAGCGACTCGGCGTCCGACACGTCGATGACGGTGGGTCCCGGGCTGAAGGACGACACCGGGAGGATCCGGTCGGCGTGCCGGACGAGGAAGCTGTCCGCGACGTCGCCCCGGCCGACCCGCCCCACCCACGCGGCGGCACCGAGGGTGACGAGCGCGGCGAGCAGGGCGGCACCGACGGCCGTGCGGACGGCCCCGATCGGTACCGACACCCCCAGCACCGTGAGGCTGCGCGGCACCACCTCGTCGGTCTGCACCTCGGTCCGCACGGTCGTGGCGAAGGCCGCTGCCTCGGTCGCGGCCGGCCGCAGGGACATGTCCTCCAGCGCGAAGACCAGGCCGGGGAGGGGGTCGGCGGCAAAGGCGATGCCCTCGACCGTGCCGGTCAGATCGGTCACCGGGGTCACCGTGAGGGTCGCCGACCCCCCGGTCACGCCGATCTCGTCGTAGTGGCGGGTGAGCAGCTCCTCGGCCTCGTCGGTGTCGACCGCGACCGACGCCGTCGCCGTCCCGCCCTGGAGGGCCGCGACGCCACCGCTGGTCAGGACGGCGCTCCAGCCGTCGGCAGCGGTGACCACGACGTCGAGGCGCATGCCGCCGCCGAGCCCGGCGAGGTCCGGGCCGGTGACCGTGCTGGTGAGGGACACGGTGAGGTTCCGGACGAGGCTGGTCCACACGGTCTCGCCGGTCGCGACCGTGCCGTCGGGGTAGGTGGTGCCGGGCTCCGCCTCGCCCGTGTAGGCGAACTCGCCCTGCTGGTGGACCTGCAGGGTCCGCGTGTCCGTCTGGGTGGGCGGCAGGGCCAGCAGCACGCCGCAGCCGACTGCCGCGAGGATTGTGACCGCGCCGGCCCCCAGGGCGACCTGGCGCGCCCGCGCCCGGGTGGGCGTAGAGGCCCGGGCCGCGACCGGCAGGGATCGGACCCGGTCGGACAGCGAGAGGCCGGAGACGCGGCCGCGCAGTGCCCGTAGGTGGCGGCGGGCGCGGGGTCGACGGGCGGTGGCACCGAGCAGGGCCAACACCACCCCCGCCATCGGGAGTGATAGCCCGGGTGAGCGCAGCGCATCGAGCACCTCGCCGCCCTGGGGAATGCGGAGAAAGAGACGGCCGAGGATCTCGTCCGCCGTCGGCCGCTCCTCGTCGAGCCAGTCGTTGTTGTCGCCCTGGGTCACGAATCCGTCCGCGTCGCCGGAGACGATGCGGTGCATGACGATCGTCTCGAGGTCGTTGCTGTAATACGCGACGACGTCGCCGACGGCGTAGGTCTCGGCCGGGCTCAGGACGGCGAGGTCCCCGGTGGTGAACTCGGGTTCCATGCTTGTGCCGTGCGTGGAGACGTACGTCGTCCCCCCGCCCAGCTCCGCGGGCCAGAACAGCCACACGGTCGTCAACACCAGCGCGATGACAGCGCTGATGCCGGCGACTCTGGAGGCTGCGTTCATCGTGAGAGCGCCCGACCACGGGGCGGGCGGGGCGGGTACTGCGCCGCCCCGCCCGTTCCGGGGCAGGGTTACTGGACCACCGTCAGACCGACGGCGTCGAAGTCGGCGAACCTCCGGACGACGCCGGCGTTCGACGCGGCGCTCGTGTCGCAGGTGAGCACGAGGCTCGGAGGGGTCGCCCCGGGCGCCCACGGGGAGGTCACGGCGCACGCGTACGGGCTACCGACGACCGCGGTGCCGCCCGTCGTCTTGAGCGTCATGGTCGACGTGTGCGTGGTGATGTTGGTCGTGCTCGTGAACCGGATTGCGTCGACCACGGTGCCGTCCGACCCGTTGGCGACGTAGCTGATGTTGGTCACCGTGGCGCCGGTGACGGTGCCCTGGCCATAGCCGGCGACGCTGTTCGGGACGGTGTTGCTGGCAGTGAAGGCGGAGGTGGCAGCACCGGCAGCGGCAACCGCAACACCGGCGAGCAGAACGCGCGACTTGCGCATTGCCTGGGTCCTGTTCTCTCAGGTGGCGCAGGGTCGCGCGGATGGGGTCATCCGGCTCCAGCGACGGCTGTGCCACTTCTCGTTGACATCCCCTTTTCGGCCGCGCTCCTACAGCCTTAACTCCTGTCCCAAAGGAAACTGGAGTCGCCATGACGACTCCGGAAAGGCGGCTACCGCCGCCTTCCGGAACGGGGAGGAAAGTGCTCGTCAGCCTGCATTCGCAGGCGGGCGGAGAATCAGCTCCCGCTGCGGTACAGGAGGAACGCGACGTCGTCGTCGGGGGCGTCGGCGAGCAGTTTCTCGGTGAGCAGGTCCGCGAGGTCCGCCGGCGACAGGTGCCGGCCGGAGGTGAGGACGTCGACCGCCCGGGCCATCCCGTCGTCGATCACGCGGTCGCGGCGCTCGACCAGACCGTCGGTGTAGAGCAGCAGCGTCGAGCCCGGCGGCAGGACGACATCGGACTCCGGGCGCTGCAGGTCGTCCGCCACGGCCAGCGGCAGCGAGGCGGCGTCCTCCAGGAATCGCGAGTGCCCGTCGGCGTCGACGAGGATCGCCGGCGGATGTCCCGCGCTGCTGTACCGGAGCGTCTGGGTGTGGACGTCGATGACGGCGCAGAACACCGTGCTCACGGCGGCCCCGGGCACGAGGTCCGCGAACCGGTCCAGCGCGGACAGCACGTGCCCGGGGGAGCTGGTCTCGAGCAGCAGGGCGCGTCCGGCGCTCCGGAGCTGGCCCATGACGGCTGCGGCGGCGAGGCCACGGCCGACCACGTCGCCGACGACGACGCCGTAGAGACCGTCGGGCAGGTCGACCACGTCGTACCAGTCGCCACCGACCTCGAGGGTGCCGGTGGCCGGCTCGTAGTGGACGGCGAAGCCCTCCGGCAGGAGGGTCGGGCCGAGGACGGCGCGCTGCAAGGTGACGGCCACGTCGGTGAAGAACTGCGCCTCCGCGCGGTCCAGGGCGGCCTGGTCCTCGGCGCGCCGGCGCTCCAGCTCGACCGCGCGGGCATCGGCGAGGGCGGCCGACATCTGTCCCGCCGCCAGGGCCAGGAAGCTGCGGTACTCCTCGTCCATGCGCAGGTGGGGGCTCACGCCCAGGACCAGCGCTCCGGCCGGGCGCGACGAACCGGCGAACGTCAGCGGCAGGACGACCGCGGTGTCGACTTCCGCCTCCCTCACGGGGCTCGCGCCGCCGGAGGACAGGCCCGGCAGCCGCTCGGCCAGGCGGTCGACCGTCTGCGCCACACCGGTGTCGACCACCGTGCGCGCGAGCTCCGGGATGTCGCTCCCGGCCAGCCGCTGCTCGGTGCCCGTGCCGTGGCCGGCGACCAGCCGGAGGTCGCCGTGGTCGTCGGCGAGGTAGACGAGGCCGAACGGACAGTCGGCCCGGGCGCGGCCGAGCACCTCGAGTGCGGCCTCCACCGCCTCGACCGCGTTGCCGTGCACGGAGCGCGGGAGGCTGCCGAGCTGCTGCAGCACGAGCAGCCGCCGTGCGGCGAGGACGCGGGGGGTGGTCTCCACGACGGTGTTGAGCAGACCGGCCACGCGCCCGCCCGGCTCCACGACGGGACTGTAGGAGAAGGTGAAGTAGCACTCCTCCTCGAAACCGTGCCGGGTCATCGTGAGCGGCAGGTCCTCGAAGAAGGTCGCCTCGCCGGCGAAGACGTCGTCGATCATCGGCTTGATGTCGGCCCAGACGTCGACCCAGACGTCGGGTACCCGCTTGCCGAGGGCGTCGGGGTGCCGCATGCCCAGCATGGGGGCATAGGCGTCGTTGTAGACCATGACGAGCTCCGGGCCCCACATGAGGAGCTTGGCGAAGCGCGTGTTGAGCGAGTTGCTGACCGTCGTCCGCAGGACGGGTGACCACTGCTCCTCGGGACCGAGAGCGGTCGCCGCCCAGTCGTGCTCGAGGACCCTGCGCTGCATGTCGGTGCGGCAGGCGCCCGGGATGAGCTCGCCCAGCAGCCCGTCCAGTTCATACCCCCAGGAAGCACGCGCGGGACGCCGTGGCGGCGCCCCCGTCCACCGGAATCCTGCCACTTCTGCGTCGCGCCAGCCCCTCGGGCGCTACCGATCGTGACGGAACGGTCATACCCCGCTGTCGACACCGAGGTACGCCGGAGGAACGGTCTCGGTCAGCCAGACCCCGTTCGCCGACCGCGTGAACGTGTGCCCGGCCGCGGCCATCCCTGCCGCGTCCACCCGGAGGACGACGGCGCGACCGCGCCGCCCACCCACCGATCGGGCGGTGGCGGCATCCGGGCTCAGGTGGACCGCGTGCCGCCGTCCGGGGACGAGCCCCTGGGCCAGGATCGCGGGGAGGAACCGATCGACCGTGCCGTGGAAGAGGACGTCCGGCGGCCGCTCGGGCCGGTAGCCGAGCTCGACCGGACGGCTGTGGCCCTGGCTCGCGCGGATCCGGGTGCCGGTGTCGTCGAAGGCGAAGCGCTGCTTGTCGTTGGTGGCGACGACGTGCTCGAGCTCCCCCCTGGTGAGCTGCAGCGCCGTGAGCAGGGCGTCGACGTCCACCCAGCCGGCGTCGTCCAGGACCAGCCCGACGCTGCCGGGCTGGTGCCGCAGGACGTATGACAGCCGCTTGCTCATCCGGACGACGTCCACGTCGCCAGTGTCGGTCAGCGCGAGTAGTACTCCACGACAAGCTGCTCCTCGCAGACGACCGGGACCTCGTCGCGGGACGGCGTCCGCTCGTACCGTGCGACCAAATCGGTCAGCCGGACCGCGAGGTAGGCCGGGGCGTCGGCGTGCGCACCGGAGGCGGCGACCACGAACGGCTCCTTGGCCCGCGACTTCTCGGCGACCTGGACGAAGTCGCCCGGCCTGAGGCGGTACGACGGACGGTCGACCCTCGTGCCGTTGACGCCGTCGACCGCCTGCTGAGCTGCGGTCGAGACTGAAGCGTCCAGCAACAGAGCGAGCATGAACGCGAAAGCTCCACCCGGGGGACGCTCCCTCTAACGTCGCCCCATGAACCCTCCGCCGGCGACGGCCACCACAGGGTTGCTCGCTCTCGGCGCCGGGCTTCTCGGGGTGATTCTCGGTGCGGCGTTCCAGCATCAGAGGGACCGAGCCGCCCACCAGCGCCTGCTTCGAACTCGTTGGGACGAGACGCTTCTCCTCAGTCTCGTCGAGTACCTCGGTGCAGTGGACAAGGCCGTGCGCGGGCTTCGGCGTGCCTGGGAACTGCGTGCTCAGGGCAGTCCGGATGCGGAACACATCAAGGAGAAGGCACTGGAGTGTCTCGAGGTCGCCCATGAGAAGTCACACGCTGTCACGCTGCTCACCGGTGACGCCGACGATGCCGTGCGAGCTGCTGCCCGCGAGATGCGCCGGCTCCTGCTACCCGTCGGGCGTGCGTTACGAGACTCACGCGAGCTTGACGAGTCGACGCTAGGGACGCTGGTCGGTCAATGTCACGACGCCCGGTACATGTTGATCGACGCCGCTCAGCGGCGGCTCGGTGTGCAGGCTCAGAACTCTGGGCGCTGGTCGTCGGCCACCTCGGCTCCACCTACCCGTGAACCGTCTCCCCTGTCGTCGAACGAGGCTCGCTGATCTCCCGTCGGGCACAGGGCTCAGGAACGTCGTCGATCATCCTGCGATCACGAGCGCATGATCGACTTCGGCAGGCTCAGGGGGTGCGGGACTCCTCGGCGAGCGCGGCCAGCGCCTTCTCGAAGCACTCCTGCGGCGGCTGGACCAGCCCGGCGCCGACCTGACCGGTGCCGGCCACCCGGCCGGCCATGCCGGTGTTGATCTGCGGCAACCAGCCGGTGCGCGCGACCTTGAGGACGTCGATGCCCGTCGGCGAGCCGCGGAAGCCCATGATCGGGATCGCCATCGCCGGGTTCTCCGCGAGCGTCAGCTGGTACATCCGCTCGGTCGTGGCCAGCGCGTCCGGCACGGTGCCGCCGACGAAGCGCACGATCGCCGGGGCCGCGGCCATCGAGAAGCCGCCGACGCCGTAGGTCTCCATGATCGCGGAGTCGCCGATGTCGGGGTTGGCGTCGTCCGGGCCGTAGTCACCGAGGAAGAGGCCGACCGGCGTCTGAGCAGGACCGGTGAACCAGCGGTCGCCGGTGCCGGCGGTCTGGATGCCGAACTCGGTGCCGTTGCGCGACATGACGGTCACCAGCGACGAGCCCGGGACGTCCCGGGCGGCGTCCATCGCGAGCTTCGCCGTCGGCATGCCGAGGTTCAGGTAGAAGTGCTCGTTGCCGCCGATGAACCTCAGCACCGCGGCGATGTCGGTCGACGGCGCATCCACCGCGACGATCGCCGGCGACAGCTCGCGGAGGGTCATCAGCGACCCGGCGCGGTTGCGGTTGTGCCCCTCGTCCCCCATCTGCAGCATCTGGGCGAGGATCGACTTGGCGTCCAGCGGATCGGTCATCGAGCGCACCGCGTCGCACAGGATCGGCCCGAGGACGTCGCGCATCCACGCCAGCCGGGTGAGCACCTCGTCGTTGTAGGCGCCCATCCGGAGCACCTTGCCGAGGCCCTCGTTGAGGTTGCAGAAGGCCATGTTCTTGTTGCTGCCGCCGTTGACCGGGTCCGCCAGGCACCACATCCACATCGACGGGCTGGTCACGCCCGCCATCGGGCCGACCGTCCGGTGGTGGTGGCAGGGGTCCAGCGTGACCTCACCGGCGGCCAGGATCCGTTCGGCGTCCTCGACGTCGGACGCCCAGCCCTCGAACAGGCAGGCGCCGATGAGCGCGCCGCGCATCGGACCCGAGGCGGTCTCCCAGGTCAGCGGCGGACCGGAGTGCAGCAGGGTGCGGTCGGCGAGGCCGATCACCTCACGGGCGGGGCGGACGTCGACCAGCTGCGAGCCCGCGGCGAGGATCCGCTCCACGGCCACCCGGTTGGCCGGGTTCCGGCGGGGGTCCAGCGCCAGCGCGGCCAGGTCGCCCGGGTCCCCGAAGCCCGGCGGCCGCCAGTCGACGTCGTGCACGTCGGCACCCTGGGCGCGGAGAGCGTCGGAGAAGACGTCGACCCCGGCGGCGACGATGGACGGGGGTGCGGAGAGCAGTCCACCCAGAGTCATGCCGAGGCTCCCAGCAGGTCGAGGGCGTACCGGACGGCGTGCGCGTTCGAGGCGAAGACGGCGGCACCCGCGGCGGCGAGCGCGTCGGCCTGGCGGGACCAGCCCTGCGGATCGCCCTCCGTGCCGATCAGCGCGATCACCACGGGCAGGGTGCCCGCACGCCGGGCCGCGGTCAGCGCCGGCGCGAGGGAGTACGCCGGGTCCGGATCGGCGCCGTAGCCGAGGACGACGTCCAGCAGCAGGACCGCGGGCTCGCGCCGCGCGGCCAGGTTGCTGATGGCCTCCAGCCGCAGGGTCGGGTCGATCATCGGGTGCGCCCGGCCCACGGTCAGGGCGTCGTCCCCGAAGTCGATGACGACGTGACCGGGGGCATTCAGGTCCGTTCCGAGGTCGAGCTCGGGCTTCAGCGGGGTGTTGGACCGGATGTCGCCGAGCGCCGGCGCAGCCAGGAGCATCGCCTCGTCGGCGAGCGTGCCGCCGGAGTAGAGGCCCTTCAGGACCGCGCCCGGGACGGCCGCCTCGGCCGGCCCTGGGCGGGACGGCCAGGCGGGAACGTCCAGCCCCAGGTCCGTCAGCAGCCCCTCGACGGCGGCGGTCAGGTCAGGGGTGTCGGGCGAGAGGGCGGCGGACCGGACCGGCACCGAGAGCTTCGCGGCGGCGGCCTCCACCGACGCGGCGACGGACGGCGCCGGCGGCTTGGACACCAGCAGCACCCGCTCGGTCGCCGGGTCGGCGTCCAGCGCGGCGAGCGCATCGAGCGTGGCCAGTCCGCCGACGGCCTCGGAGAGGTCGCGGCCACCCACGCCGAGCACGTGCGAGACGCCGACCCCGGCCATGTCCAGCAGGCACGAGACCTGCTGGGCGCCCGTGCCCGACGCGGCCACGAGGCCGACCGGTCCTGGACGGACGACGTTGGCGAAGCCGAGGGCAACCCCGGAGACGATCGCCGTCCCGCAGTCTGGACCCATGACGAGGACCCCGGCGGCGTGCGCAGCCCGCTTGAGCGCCACCTCGTGCTCGACGGCCACGCCGTCGGAGAAGACCAGCACGCTGCGGCCGGCCGCGATCGCGTCGGCGGCTTCCGCCACGGCGTACTGACCGGGCACCGAGATGATCGCCAGCGCCGACGCGTCGGGGGCGAGTTCGGCCAGGCCGGAGCCGATGGTGCGCTGCGGGATGGCGGCCGCGGTGCCGGTCGAGCGCTCGCGGGCGGCCAGCGCGGCGTCCACGGCGGCGACCGCGGTGGCCAGCGTGGCGTCGTCCTCGGCCCGGACGGCGATGAGCAGCTGCTCCGGCGAGGCGTCCTCGTCCGGCGCGAGGCCCATACCGGCCGCGAGCTCCAGGTTCAGCGGCGTGGCCATGGCGACCAGCACCGCGGTGACGCCCTCCAGGCCCTGGATCTCGCGGCTCACCTGCATCAGCCGGACGGAGTCGGCGTAGACCCCCGAGCGGAGGGTCACCGACCGCACCCCGGAGGGAACGGATGGGGGCGGTGTGGCGGTCATCCAGAGGACCGTACCGACAGCTGTCTCAGTGGTGAAGTATCGGTGTTCACCTGCAATAACGATTTAGCACTGAGGCACTTCCGCGCGAGACGACTGCGTGACACATTGGCGCCTCCCCGGTGAGGGAAACAGCCGTTGACCAGCACCGGTCCGGGTCGGAAGTGCACGTCGAGGAGGCACTCGCATGGCGCTCAGCTGGAAGCTCTACGGGGACGGCAAGACCCCGCCCTTGGGCGAGGCTGTCGCCCCGGACGAACGGCTCTCGTGGCCGCGCACGGTCGGCATCGGTGCGCAGCACGTCGTCGCGATGTTCGGCGCGACCTTCGTCTTCCCCCTGATCATGGGGCTGGACCCCAACCTCGCGATCATGATGAGCGGGATCGCGACGATCCTGTTCCTGCTCATCGTCAGGGGCCAGGTGCCCAGCTACCTGGGCACCAGCGCCTCGTTCGTGGGCGGCGTCGTGGCGATCCGCGCCAACGGCGGTGACTCGAGCGATGTCGTCGGCGCGATCCTGGTTGCGGGCGTCGTGCTGGCGCTGGTGGGTCTGCTGATCCACTTCGCGGGCGTCGGCGTCGTGAACAAGGTGCTGCCCCCGGCCGTCACCGGCGCGGTGGTCATGCTGATCGGGTTCAACCTGGCCCCGGTCGCCGCCGGCATCTACTGGCCGCAGGACCAGTGGGTCGCCCTGGCCACGATGGCGTTCGTCATCGTCTGCTCGCTCGCGCTGCGCGGCTTCCTCGCCCGCATCTCGATCCTGCTCGGCCTGGTCTTCGGCTACCTGCTCTCGGTGCTGCTCGACGTCACCGCCGGCCAGATCACCTCCCCCGACGGGACCGGCGAGGTCGTCACCCGCGACCGGATCAACTTCGACACGGTGGGCGACGCCGACTGGTTCGGCCTGCCGGACTTCACCGCGCCGAGCTTCTCGCTGAAGTTCAGCCTCCTGGTGCTGCCCGCGGTCATCGCCCTGGTCGCGGAGAACGCCGGTCACGTCAAGGCCGTCGCGGAGATGACCAAGCGCGACCTCGACCCGGTCATCGGCCGCGCGATCTTCGCCGACGGTGTCGGCACCGTCGTCGCCACCTCGGTCGGTGGCTCGCCCACGACGACCTACGCCGAGAACATCGGCGTCATGGCCGCCACCCGGGTGTACTCGACCGCGGCGTACTACGTGGCCGCGATCGTCGCGATCCTGCTGGGCCTCGTGCCCAAGTTCGGCGCCCTGATCAACATCGTCCCGGGCGGCGTTCTCGGCGGGATCACCGTCGTCCTCTACGGGATGATCGGCCTGCTCGGCGCGAAGATCTGGAAGGAGAACCGCGTCGACTTCGCCAACCCGATCAACCTGGTGCCGCTGGCCGCAGGCATCATCATCGGCATCGGCCCGGTACGTCTCCAGATCACGGACAACTTCTCCCTGGAGGGGATCGCGCTCGGCTCGATCGTGGCCGTCGTCGGCTGGCACGTCGCCCGTGCACTGGCCCCGACGGACATGAAGGCCGCACTGCTCCGCGAGGGCAGCGTGCTGGAGAGCGGCTCCACGCTCGGCCACACCGGCGAGCAGCTCCGTGGTCCGGCCGGCGGCTACGCCGACGCGCGCGGTGGCACCGATCCGTCGTCGGTGGACGAGGTCGGCCGCCCGGGTGTTCCCCACGATCGTGGAGAGGGCACGCTCAACCGGTGAAGCCCGCTCCCTTCCGTTACGCCGACCCCGGCACCCTGGACGAGGCCCTCGCGGTCCTGTCGGCAGAGGGTGAGGGCGCCAAGGTGCTCGCCGGTGGCCAGTCGCTGCTCCCGCTGCTCTCCATGCGGCTCGCGGCGCCGACCACCCTGGTGGACATCAACCGGGTGCCCGGCCTCGACACCGTCGAGGCCACCGGGGACGGCGTGACGGTGGGAGCCCTGGTCCGCCACAACGCACTGCTGGGTGGCCACCCCCAGGCCGTTGCCGCCGCCCGGGTCCAGCCGCTGCTGGCCCGGGCGACGGCGAACGTCGCCCACCCGGCCATCCGCAACCGGGGGACGACGGTCGGCTCGATCGCGCACGCCGACCCCTCGGGCGAGATGACCTCCGTCCTCGCCCTCACCGACGGTCATGTCACCGTCGCCACGCCCTCCGGGATCTCCACCGTCGAGTGGCGCGACTTCTTCGTCGGCCCGCTGGAGACCTCGGTGCACGGTCCCGCGGTCGTCACCTCCGCCTACTTCCCCGCGTTGCCGCTGCGCTCGGGCACCGCCTTCGCCGAGGTCGCCCGGCGCAAGGGCGACTACGCGGTCTGCGGCGCGGGCGTCGTCGTCACCCTGTCCGAGGACCGCACCGTCGAGCGTGTCCTCGCCTCCTACGTGTCGGTGGGGCTCACCCCCGAGGTGCACGACCTGACCGACGCCGTCGCCGGGTCGACGGTGGAGAAGGCCGACTGGGCCGCCGCAGGTGCGCTGGCGCGGACGCTGGTCGACCCCGACACCGACATCCACGCCAGTGCCGACTACCGCCGCCTGCTGGTCGGCGTCCTGACGGAACGGACTTCGGCCTCGGCGGCAGCCGAGGCGGCAGGGGGAACCGCGTGAGTGTCGACACGGAACGGACGATCACCGTCACGGTGAACGGTGTTCCACGTGAAGCCACCGTGCCGGTGCGCCGGCTGCTGTCGGACGCGCTGCGCCACGACCTCGGGCTGACCGGCACGCACGTCGGCTGCGAGCACGGCGTCTGCGGGGCGTGCACGGTGCTGGTGGACGGCGACCCGGTGCGCTCGTGCCTGCTGCTCGCCGTCCAGGTGGACGGCGCCTCGGTGACCACCGTGGAGGGCCTCGCCTCGGACGACGGCTCGCTGCACCCCGTGCAGGAGGCCTTCCGCGAGTGCCACGCGCTGCAGTGCGGGTTCTGCACGCCCGGCTTCCTGATGACGATCGCGGCGGGGTTGGAGAAGCGGGACAACGCCGCGGAGCTGACCGAGGAGGAGGTCGACGACCTGGTGGGCGGCAACCTCTGCCGGTGCACGGGCTACGCCAACATCAAGAAGGCGGTCCACCACGCCAACACGGCGATGCGGGACGCCCAGTGAGTGCCGAAATGGCGATTTCGGCACCCGGGGAGGGCCGGCCGTGACCACGAAGCTGTTCGGGGAGCCGGTCCGCCGGCGCGAGGACGCCCGGCTGATCATCGGCAAGGGCCGCTACCTCGACGACATCGGCCACCACGCCCTGGCCGCCGCGTTCGTGCGGTCGCCGCACGCCCACGCACGGATCACCGACATCGACGTCGAGGCCGCCCTGGACGTCGAGGGCCTGGTCGCGATCTACACCTACGAGGACCTGCACGGCCCGATGGCCGAGCCGCTGCCGGTGCTCATCCCGCACCCGCAGCTGCACTCGCCGCGCACCGGCTACCCGCTGGCGAACGGCATCGTGAACCACGTCGGCGAGCCGATCGCGATGGTGGTCGCGATCGACCGGTACATCGCCGAGGACGCCGCCGAGCGGATCGCCGTCAGCTACGAGGAGCTGCCGGTCGTCGTCGGGGTCGACGCTGCCCGAGAGGCGGCGCACTGGGTCCACGAGGACGTCCCGTCGAACGTGGCGGCGCACCACCACCAGGAGACCGGGGACGTCGAGCCGGCGCTGGCCGCCTCCCCGCACACGCTGAGCTTCACGCAGTACATCGAGCGCAGCGCCTGCACGCCGATGGAGGGCAAGGGCGTGCACGCTCGCTGGGATCCGGACGACGGGTCGCTGCGGGTCTACACGAGCACCCAGGCCTCGACCTCGGTGCGCGCGGCGATCGCGGCGAAGCTGCAGCTGTCGCTGGACAAGGTCGAGGTCATCGCGCCGGACGTCGGCGGCGGCTTCGGCGTGAAGATCGTGCATCCGTGGCCCGAAGAGCTTCTGGTGCCGATGGCGGCGATCGCGCTGCAGCAGGAGGTGAAGTGGGCCGAGGACCGGCGCGAGCACTTCATCTCCTCGGCGCACGAGCGGCAGCAGAAGCAGGAGATCACCGTCGGCTTCACCGACGAGGGCCGGATCACCGCCCTCGACGTCCACATCTGGCACGACAACGGGGCGTACACGCCCTACGGGATCATCGTGCCGATCGTGACGGCGACCCAGCTGGTGGGCCCGTACGTGCTGCCGGTGTACCGGGTGATCGTCGAGAGCGTCTACACGAACACCGTGATCGTGACGCCGTACCGCGGGGCCGGGCGGCCGCAGGGCTGCTACGCGATGGAACGGACGATGGACCGCATCGCCGACGAGCTCGGCCTCGACCGGGCACTGGTGCGCGAGCGGAACCTGATCCAGCCCGACCAGTTCCCCTACGACCACCACCTGACGTTCCAGGACGGCCGGCCGGTCATCTACGACTCCGGCGACTACCCGGGGCTGATGGCGAAGCTGAAGACGCTGGTCGGCTGGGACGACGTCGAGACGCTGCGCGCCGAGGCCTCGTCGCGGGGCAAGCAGCTCGGCATCGGGATGGCGCTGTACGTGGAGGGCACCGGGCCCGGGCCGTACGAGGGCGGGCACGTGCAGGTGCTCGGCAGCGGCAAGGTGCTGGTGTCGACGGGGCTGACCTCGCAGGGGCAGGGTCACGAGACGGTGTTCGCGCAGATCGTGGCGTCGGAGCTCGGGGTGCCGATCGAGGACATCGAGGTCACCACCGGTGACACCCGACGCTTCGGCTACGCGGTGGGCACGTTCGCCTCGAGGGCCGCGGTGATGAGCGGCAACGCGATCGCGCTGGCGGCGCGGGGCGTGAAGGAGAAGGCGCTGCGGATCGCTGCCGACGTCCTCGAGGCCTCCCCGGACGACCTGGAGATCGACAACGGCGTCGTCCAGGTGAAGGGGGTGCCGGGGTCGTCGGTGCCGCTGCGCACAGTCGCCGTCCTCTCCAACCCGCTGCGGTACGCCTTCGACGAGGCGGCGAAGCAGGCGACCCAGTTCGCCATCCCGGGGTCGGACGACAAGCCGCCGGTGGCCGTGGGCGATGCGCCGGGGCTGGAGCACCGCGACTACTACTCGCCGATCCGGTCGACCTTCGCGTCGGGCGCGCACGCGGCGATCGTGGAGATCGACCCGCAGACGTGGGAGATCGACGTCGTGAAGTACGCGGTGGTGCACGACTGCGGCAACGTGGTGAACCCGATGATCGTCGAGGGCCAGGTGCACGGCGGTGTCGCGCAGGGCGTGGGCGGTGCACTGTACGAGCGGATGGCCTACGACAAGGACGGGCAGCTGCAGAACGCCTCGTTCATGGACTTCCTGATGCCGTACGCCTCCGAGGTGCCCGAGATCGACATCGACCACCAGCAGACGCCCTCGCCGCTGAACCCGCTGGGGATCAAGGGCGCCGGCGAGGCCGGCGTCATCCCGGGTACGGCGGCGATAGCGTCGGCGATCGAGGACGCGGTGGGACGGCGGATCGCGGCGATGCCGATCAGCCCGACCGAGCTGTACGACCTGGTGCGCAACCCGGAATCGGAACTGACCGCCACGGCTGGGCGCCGGGCGGGGACTGGAGCGATGGCGTGAACCTGGACGGCTCTGCGGTGCTCTCGGCCGATCCCGAGCGGGTATGGGCCGTGATCACGGACCCGGCCGTGCTGGCGCGGACCATCCCCGGCTGCGAGACGCTCGAGCAGGTCGGGGACGACGAGTACAAGATGAACGTCTCCGTGGGGGTCGGGGCGATCCGCGGGACGTACGCCGGCGAGGTCAAGCTGACCGACCAGCAGCGGCCGTCGTCCTACGTCATGCACGCGTCCGGCGCAGGGGCTCCCGGCAATGCGCGGGCGACGGTGACGATCAACCTGGAGCCGGCCGGCAACGGCAGGACCAACCTCACCTACTCGGCGGACGCCGTGATCGGCGGCCCGGTCGCCGGCGTCGGTCAGCGGATGATCACCGGCGTCGCGAAGCGGATGGCCGGCCAGTTCTTCAAGGCGATCGACGACGAGCTGACGGGTGCAGTGGTGCCGATCGGTGCCGCGCCGTCCGCTGCTGCGGCGGCGAGCGACGCCTCACTGGTGGCCGGCGCTCAGCCGGTCGCTGCCGCGCCCCGGACCTTCACCGGCAAGGCGGCAGCCGCTGGGCCCGCCGGCGACGTCCAGTCGTTGCTCCTCGGCGCCGTCGGCGGCGCGCTGCTCACCCTGCTCGGCGTCCTGGTCGGCTACCGCCTCGGCCGCCGCACGAGCTGACCCCGGACATCACCGAGGGGCCCTCTCGATGGGATCGAGAGGGCCCCTCGGTGCGGGTTGATGGTGGAGCTCAGCTGACCGCGAGGAACGGGTAATCGGTGTAGCCCTCGGCGCCGGCGCCGTAGAAGGTCGCCGCGTTCGGCTCGTTCTCGGGGTGCTCGCCGGCCCAGCGCTCGACCAGGTCGGGGTTGGCGATGACGGCCCGGCCCACGGCCACGGCGTCCGCATGCGCGGCGTCGATCAGCTGCACGGCCTCCTCCCGGGTGGTCACCCGGCCGAAGCCGCTGTTGGCGACGAGCGGACCGCCGAAGCGACCGCGCAGCTCCTGCACCAGCTCACCACCAGGCTCGGAGTGCAGCACGGAGAGGTACGCCAGGCCCAGAGGGCGGAGCTGGTCGACCAGGTACCCGTAGGTGGCGCGGACATCGGCCTCGTCGACCTCGTGCATGCCCTGGACGTGGTGCATCGGCGACAGCCGGATGCCGACCCTGCCCGCGCCGATGGCCTCGGCCACCGCCGTCGTCACCTCGAGGACGAACCGCGCGCGGTTCTCCGGCGAGCCGCCGTACTGGTCGGTGCGCTCGTTGGTGTTGGGGGAGAGGAACTCGTGCAGGAGGTACCCGTTGGCGCCGTGGATCTCCACGCCGTCCAGGCCGGCGGCGACCGCACGCCTCGCCGCCGCGACGAAGTCGACCAGCGTGGCCTGAGCCTCCTCGGTGGTCAGTGCGTGGGGCACCGGGTAGGGCTTCTTGCCAGCCGGGGTGTGCGCGTCCCCGTCGATCGCCAGGGCGGACGGGGCGACGATCCGGTCGGTGCCGGTGATGTCGGGATGCGAGACCCGGCCGCTGTGCATGAGCTGCATGACGACCCGGCCGCCGCGGGCGTGCACAGCCTCGGCGACTCGACGCCAGCCGTCCTCCTGCTCGGCGTTCGTGATGCCGGGCTGGCCCGGGTAGGCGCGCGACTCGGGGTTCGGGTACGTGCCCTCGGTGATGATCAGGCCGACGCCCGCGCGCTGCCGGTAGTGCTCGACGACGAGGGCGCCGGGCACGCCGGCGGCACCGGAGCGCATCCGGGTGAGCGGGGCCATGACGACGCGGTTGGCAAGTCGGAGGTCGCCCAGGGCGACGGGAGAGAACAGATCCACGACGGTTGCAACCTGCGATGCGGCGGCCCATTCCGGAACGCGACCGTCATCACGTCACGAGCGCGGGGCGCCTGGCTCAGGAACCGCGACCTCCAGCGGGATGCCGGTCTCGCGCTCGGAGACCTGCCACAGGACGTCGATCTGCTTCTGCAGGTTGAAGCGACGCAGGATCGGGCGCTTCACCGCCGGTCCGTGGGTGCCGAACTGCGGCGCGTAGAGCTCCCCACCCTTCGCCGGCGGATCGGTTGCCGCCCGCAGCTGCGGCCGCGCACCTTCCAGAGGCGTCATCCCCGACCGCGCCGTCATGGTCTCGAAGAACGCGCCCAGCCAGCCAGCGCCACCCTCCCGCACCGACCGCGGCTGCAGGTCGGTGTTCGTGAGCCCCGGGTGCGCGATGAGGCTCGCCGCCCGCACGCGGGCGCGCTCGAACTGCTGCTGCAGTCCCAGCCCGAAGTGGTAGTTGGCCATCTTCGCCCGCGCGTACGACGACCAGGCCCCGTAATTCTCGCGCATGTGCGGGTCGGCCGGGTCCAGCCCCTGGCTCCGGAACCGCGCCGTGCTCGTCACCGTCACCACCCGCGCCGCCGGCGCCTTCAGCAGCGCCGGCAGCAGGTGCGCGGTGAACGCCCAGTGCCCCAGGTGGTCCACACCGAGCTGCATCTCGAACCCGTCGACCGTCGTCCGCTGCGGCATCGCCATCACGCCCGCGTTGTTCACCAGCAGGTCCACCTGCTCGTGCGCCGCGAGCACCTTCGAAGCGGCCGTCGACACCACCGAGAGGTCCCCGAGGTCCAGCGGCACGACCCCTAGCGACGCCGCCGGATACCGCTCGGCGATCCGCGCCACCGCCGCCGTGGTCTTCCCAGGGTCCCGAGCAGCCAGGACGACGTGCGCGCCGGCTCCCGCCAGAGCCAGCGCCGTCTGGTACCCCAGCCCGCCGTTCGCGCCGGTCACCACCGCGGTGCGCCCGCTCAGGTCGGGGATGTCCTTCTCGGTCCAGGCCATGGACCCATCCTCCACGGACGGCGGCGGGGCAAGCCGCGCGCCTTGACGACGCTTCCGCGGAAGCGTCTCCTACCGGCCGGCGCGCATCTCCGCCTTCACGGCGACGGCTGCCAGCACCTCCCACCGGATCGCCGAGCTGCCCGGTCCGACGACGCACCAGTACCGGTTGAACCGCTTCCGGGTCGCGTCATCGGTCGCGGCGACGCGCGTCTCCGAGCTCAGGTGAGTGCCCCCGACCGCCGGCGACAGCCGGAACTCCATCCCGATCTTCACCCAGCCGGGCTCCTCGAACGACCGCACGCCGTCGGCGTCGAGCTCCGGCGGTGTCTCGCCCCCGGTCAGCCGCCACGCCTGCAGCACGCCTCCGAACACCACGGCGGTCGCTGCCGGTGTCGCTCGTGCTGAGCGGGATCCGGGCCGTGCCGGTGCTGCTGACCGGCCGGTGGCGCGGGGGCCTCGACCGCACGTTCCTGGACGTCGTCCCGATCCCTGTGCTGTCGTCCGAGGCGCCGACCGCCGTGGTGTTCGGAGGCGTGCTGCAGGCGTGGCGGCTGACCGGGGGCGAGACACCGCCGGAGCTCGACGCCGACGGCGTGCGGTCGTTCGAGGAGCCCGGCTGGGTGAAGATCGGGATGGAGTTCCGGCTGTCGCCGGCGGTCGGGGGCACTCACCTGAGCTCGGAGACGCGCGTCGCCGCGACCGATGACGCGACCCGGAAGCGGTTCAACCGGTACTGGTGCGTCGTCGGACCGGGCAGCTCGGCGATCCGGTGGGAGGTGCTGGCAGCCGTCGCCGTGAAGGCGGAGATGCGCGCCGGCCGGTAGGAGACGCTTCCGCGGAAGCGTCGTCAAGGCGCGCGGCTTGCCCCGCCGCCGTCCGTGGAGGATGGGTCCATGGCCTGGACCGAGAAGGACATCCCCGACCTGAGCGGGCGCACCGCGGTGGTGACCGGCGCGAACGGCGGGCTGGGGTACCAGACGGCGCTGGCTCTGGCGGGAGCCGGCGCGCACGTCGTCCTGGCTGCTCGGGACCCTGGGAAGACCACGGCGGCGGTGGCGCGGATCGCCGAGCGGTATCCGGCGGCGTCGCTAGGGGTCGTGCCGCTGGACCTCGGGGACCTCTCGGTGGTGTCGACGGCCGCTTCGAAGGTGCTCGCGGCGCACGAGCAGGTGGACCTGCTGGTGAACAACGCGGGCGTGATGGCGATGCCGCAGCGGACGACGGTCGACGGGTTCGAGATGCAGCTCGGTGTGGACCACCTGGGGCACTGGGCGTTCACCGCGCACCTGCTGCCGGCGCTGCTGAAGGCGCCGGCGGCGCGGGTGGTGACGGTGACGAGCACGGCGCGGTTCCGGAGCCAGGGGCTGGACCCGGCCGACCCGCACATGCGCGAGAATTACGGGGCCTGGTCGTCGTACGCGCGGGCGAAGATGGCCAACTACCACTTCGGGCTGGGACTGCAGCAGCAGTTCGAGCGCGCCCGCGTGCGGGCGGCGAGCCTCATCGCGCACCCGGGGCTCACGAACACCGACCTGCAGCCGCGGTCGGTGCGGGAGGGTGGCGCTGGCTGGCTGGGCGCGTTCTTCGAGACCATGACGGCGCGGTCGGGGATGACGCCTCTGGAAGGTGCGCGGCCGCAGCTGCGGGCGGCAACCGATCCGCCGGCGAAGGGTGGGGAGCTCTACGCGCCGCAGTTCGGCACCCACGGACCGGCGGTGAAGCGCCCGATCCTGCGTCGCTTCAACCTGCAGAAGCAGATCGACGTCCTGTGGCAGGTCTCCGAGCGCGAGACCGGCATCCCGCTGGAGGTCGCGGTTCCTGAGCCAGGCGCCCCGCGCTCGTGACGTGATGACGGTCGCGTTCCGGAATGGGCCGCCGCATCGCAGGTTGCAACCGTCGTGGATCTGTTCTCTCCCGTCGCCCTGGGCGACCTCCGACTTGCCAACCGCGTCGTCATGGCCCCGCTCACCCGGATGCGCTCCGGTGCCGCCGGCGTGCCCGGCGCCCTCGTCGTCGAGCACTACCGGCAGCGCGCGGGCGTCGGCCTGATCATCACCGAGGGCACGTACCCGAACCCCGAGTCGCGCGCCTACCCGGGCCAGCCCGGCATCACGAACGCCGAGCAGGAGGACGGCTGGCGTCGAGTCGCCGAGGCTGTGCACGCCCGCGGCGGCCGGGTCGTCATGCAGCTCATGCACAGCGGCCGGGTCTCGCATCCCGACATCACCGGCACCGACCGGATCGTCGCCCCGTCCGCCCTGGCGATCGACGGGGACGCGCACACCCCGGCTGGCAAGAAGCCCTACCCGGTGCCCCACGCACTGACCACCGAGGAGGCTCAGGCCACGCTGGTCGACTTCGTCGCGGCGGCGAGGCGTGCGGTCGCCGCCGGCCTGGACGGCGTGGAGATCCACGGCGCCAACGGGTACCTCCTGCACGAGTTCCTCTCCCCCAACACCAACGAGCGCACCGACCAGTACGGCGGCTCGCCGGAGAACCGCGCGCGGTTCGTCCTCGAGGTGACGACGGCGGTGGCCGAGGCCATCGGCGCGGGCAGGGTCGGCATCCGGCTGTCGCCGATGCACCACGTCCAGGGCATGCACGAGGTCGACGAGGCCGATGTCCGCGCCACCTACGGGTACCTGGTCGACCAGCTCCGCCCTCTGGGCCTGGCGTACCTCTCCGTGCTGCACTCCGAGCCTGGTGGTGAGCTGGTGCAGGAGCTGCGCGGTCGCTTCGGCGGTCCGCTCGTCGCCAACAGCGGCTTCGGCCGGGTGACCACCCGGGAGGAGGCCGTGCAGCTGATCGACGCCGCGCATGCGGACGCCGTGGCCGTGGGCCGGGCCGTCATCGCCAACCCCGACCTGGTCGAGCGCTGGGCCGGCGAGCACCCCGAGAACGAGCCGAACGCGGCGACCTTCTACGGCGCCGGCGCCGAGGGCTACACCGATTACCCGTTCCTCGCGGTCAGCTGAGCTCCACCATCAACCCGCACCGAGGGGCCCTCTCGATCCCATCGAGAGGGCCCCTCGGTGATGTCCGGGGTCAGCTCGTGCGGCGGCCGAGGCGGTAGCCGACCAGGACGCCGAGCAGGGTGAGCAGCGCGCCGCCGACGGCGCCGAGGAGCAACGACTGGACGTCGCCGGCGGGCCCAGCGGCTGCCGCCTTGCCGGTGAAGGTCCGGGGCGCGGCAGCGACCGGCTGAGCGCCGGCCACCAGTGAGGCGTCGCTCGCCGCCGCAGCAGCGGACGGCGCGGCACCGATCGGCACCACTGCACCCGTCAGCTCGTCGTCGATCGCCTTGAAGAACTGGCCGGCCATCCGCTTCGCGACGCCGGTGATCATCCGCTGACCGACGCCGGCGACCGGGCCGCCGATCACGGCGTCCGCCGAGTAGGTGAGGTTGGTCCTGCCGTTGCCGGCCGGCTCCAGGTTGATCGTCACCGTCGCCCGCGCATTGCCGGGAGCCCCTGCGCCGGACGCGTGCATGACGTAGGACGACGGCCGCTGCTGGTCGGTCAGCTTGACCTCGCCGGCGTACGTCCCGCGGATCGCCCCGACCCCCACGGAGACGTTCATCTTGTACTCGTCGTCCCCGACCTGCTCGAGCGTCTCGCAGCCGGGGATGGTCCGCGCCAGCACGGCCGGGTCCGTGATCACGGCCCATACCCGCTCGGGATCGGCCGAGAGCACCGCAGAGCCGTCCAGGTTCACGCCATCGCTCCAGTCCCCGCCCGGCGCCCAGCCGTGGCGGTCAGTTCCGATTCCGGGTTGCGCACCAGGTCGTACAGCTCGGTCGGGCTGATCGGCATCGCCGCGATCCGCCGTCCCACCGCGTCCTCGATCGCCGACGCTATCGCCGCCGTACCCGGGATGACGCCGGCCTCGCCGGCGCCCTTGATCCCCAGCGGGTTCAGCGGCGAGGGCGTCTGCTGGTGGTCGATGTCGATCTCGGGCACCTCGGAGGCGTACGGCATCAGGAAGTCCATGAACGAGGCGTTCTGCAGCTGCCCGTCCTTGTCGTAGGCCATCCGCTCGTACAGTGCACCGCCCACGCCCTGCGCGACACCGCCGTGCACCTGGCCCTCGACGATCATCGGGTTCACCACGTTGCCGCAGTCGTGCACCACCGCGTACTTCACGACGTCGATCTCCCACGTCTGCGGGTCGATCTCCACGATCGCCGCGTGCGCGCCCGACGCGAAGGTCGACCGGATCGGCGAGTAGTAGTCGCGGTGCTCCAGCCCCGGCGCATCGCCCACGGCCACCGGCGGCTTGTCGTCCGACCCCGGGATGGCGAACTGGGTCGCCTGCTTCGCCGCCTCGTCGAAGGCGTACCGCAGCGGGTTGGAGAGGACGGCGACTGTGCGCAGCGGCACCGACGACCCCGGCACCCCCTTCACCTGGACGACGCCGTTGTCGATCTCCAGGTCGTCCGGGGAGGCCTCGAGGACGTCGGCAGCGATCCGCAGCGCCTTCTCCTTCACGCCCCGCGCCGCCAGCGCGATCGCGTTGCCGCTCATCACCGCGGCCCTCGAGGCGAACGTGCCCACCGCGTAGCCGAAGCGTCGGGTGTCACCGGTGGTGACCTCGATGTCCTCGATCGGCACCCCGAGCTCCGACGCCACGATCTGCGCGAACACCGTCTCGTGACCCTGCCCCTGCGAGGTCAGCCCCGTCGACACCAGCACCTTGCCGCTGCCGAGCACCTGCACGTGCCCGCCCTCGTACGGCCCGGGCCCGGTGCCCTCCACGTACAGCGCCATCCCGATGCCGAGCTGCTTGCCCCGCGACGAGGCCTCGGCGCGCAGCGTCTCGACGTCGTCCCAGCCGACCAGCGTCTTCAGCTTCGCCATCAGCCCCGGGTAGTCGCCGGAGTCGTAGATGACCGGCCGGCCGTCCTGGAACGTCAGGTGGTGGTCGTAGGGGAACTGGTCGGGCTGGATCAGGTTCCGCTCGCGCACCAGTGCCCGGTCGAGGCCGAGCTCGTCGGCGATGCGGTCCATCGTCCGTTCCATCGCGTAGCAGCCCTGCGGCCGCCCGGCCCCGCGGTACGGCGTCACGATCACGGTGTTCGTGTAGACGCTCTCGACGATCACCCGGTACACCGGCAGCACGTACGGGCCCACCAGCTGGGTCGCCGTCACGATCGGCACGATGATCCCGTAGGGCGTGTACGCCCCGTTGTCGTGCCAGATGTGGACGTCGAGGGCGGTGATCCGGCCCTCGTCGGTGAAGCCGACGGTGATCTCCTGCTTCTGCTGCCGCTCGTGCGCCGAGGAGATGAAGTGCTCGCGCCGGTCCTCGGCCCACTTCACCTCCTGCTGCAGCGCGATCGCCGCCATCGGCACCAGAAGCTCTTCGGGCCACGGATGCACGATCTTCACGCCGAAGCCGCCGCCGACGTCCGGCGCGATGACCTCGACCTTGTCCAGCGACAGCTGCAGCTTCGCCGCGATCGCCGCGCGCACCGAGGTCGAGGCCTGGGTGCTCGTGTAGACCCGCAGCGACCCGTCGTCCGGATCCCAGCGAGCGTGCACGCCCTTGCCCTCCATCGGCGTGCAGGCGCTGCGCTCGATGTACTGCGTGAAGCTCAGCGTGTGCGGGGAGGCGGCCAGCGCCGGCTCGACGTCCCCGGTCTCCTGGTGGTGGTGCGCCGCCACGTTCGACGGGACGTCCTCGTGGACCCAGTGCGCCGCCTCTCGGGCAGCGTCGACCCCGACGACGACCGGCAGCTCCTCGTAGCTGACGGCGATCCGCTCGGCGGCGTCCTCGGCGATGTACCGGTCGATCGCGACCACCATCGCGATCGGCTCGCCGACGTGGTTCACGATGCCGTTCGCCAGCGGGTAGCCGGTGCGCGGCGAGTGCAGCTGCGGGTGCGGGATGAGCACCGGCAGCGGCTCGGCCATCGGGCCGTGCAGGTCCTCGTAGGTGTAGATCGCGACCAGGCCCTCGACGTCCAGGGCGGCCTCGACGTCGATGTCGGTGATCCGTGCGTGGGCGTGCGGCGACCGCACGAACGCGGCGGCCAGGGCGTGGTGGCCGATGTCGTCGAGGTAGCGGCCCTTGCCGATGATCAGCCGGGCGTCCTCGCGCCGGCGGACCGGCTCCCCGAACAGCTTCGTGGTCACGGCCGGCCCTCCCCGGGTGCCGAAATCGCCATTTCGGCACTCACTGGGCGTCCCGCATCGCCGTGTTGGCGTGGTGGACCGCCTTCTTGATGTTGGCGTAGCCCGTGCACCGGCAGAGGTTGCCGCCCACCAGGTCGTCGACCTCCTCCTCGGTCAGCTCCGCGGCGTTGTCCCGCTTCTCCAACCCCGCCGCGATCGTCATCAGGAAGCCGGGCGTGCAGAACCCGCACTGCAGCGCGTGGCACTCGCGGAAGGCCTCCTGCACGGGGTGCAGCGAGCCGTCGTCCGAGGCGAGGCCCTCCACGGTGGTCACCGAGGCGCCGTCCACCTGGACGGCGAGCAGCAGGCACGAGCGCACCGGGTCGCCGTCCACCAGCACCGTGCACGCCCCGCAGACGCCGTGCTCGCAGCCGACGTGCGTGCCGGTCAGCCCGAGGTCGTGGCGCAGCGCGTCCGACAGCAGCCGGCGCACCGGCACGGTGGCTTCACGTGGAACACCGTTCACCGTGACGGTGATCGTCCGTTCCGTGTCGACACTCACGCGGTTCCCCCTGCCGCCTCGGCTGCCGCCGAGGCCGAAGTCCGTTCCGTCAGGACGCCGACCAGCAGGCGGCGGTAGTCGGCACTGGCGTGGATGTCGGTGTCGGGGTCGACCAGCGTCCGCGCCAGCGCACCTGCGGCGGCCCAGTCGGCCTTCTCCACCGTCGACCCGGCGACGGCGTCGGTCAGGTCGTGCACCTCGGGGGTGAGCCCCACCGACACGTAGGAGGCGAGGACACGCTCGACGGTGCGGTCCTCGGACAGGGTGACGACGACGCCCGCGCCGCAGACCGCGTAGTCGCCCTTGCGCCGGGCGACCTCGGCGAAGGCGGTGCCCGAGCGCAGCGGCAACGCGGGGAAGTAGGCGGAGGTGACGACCGCGGGACCGTGCACCGAGGTCTCCAGCGGGCCGACGAAGAAGTCGCGCCACTCGACGGTGGAGATCCCGGAGGGCGTGGCGACGGTGACATGACCGTCGGTGAGGGCGAGGACGGAGGTCATCTCGCCCGAGGGGTCGGCGTGCGCGATCGAGCCGACCGTCGTCCCCCGGTTGCGGATGGCCGGGTGGGCGACGTTCGCCGTCGCCCGGGCCAGCAGCGGCTGGACCCGGGCGGCGGCAACGGCCTGGGGGTGGCCACCCAGCAGTGCGTTGTGGCGGACCAGGGCTCCCACCGTCACGCCGTCCCCGGTGGCCTCGACGGTGTCGAGGCCGGGCACCCGGTTGATGTCCACCAGGGTGGTCGGCGCCGCGAGCCGCATGGAGAGCAGCGGGAGCAGCGACTGGCCACCGGCGAGCACCTTGGCGCCCTCACCCTCTGCCGACAGGACCGCGAGGGCCTCGTCCAGGGTGCCGGGGTCGGCGTAACGGAAGGGAGCGGGCTTCACCGGTTGAGCGTGCCCTCTCCACGATCGTGGGGAACACCCGGGCGGCCGACCTCGTCCACCGACGACGGATCGGTGCCACCGCGCGCGTCGGCGTAGCCGCCGGCCGGACCACGGAGCTGCTCGCCGGTGTGGCCGAGCGTGGAGCCGCTCTCCAGCACGCTGCCCTCGCGGAGCAGTGCGGCCTTCATGTCCGTCGGGGCCAGTGCACGGGCGACGTGCCAGCCGACGACGGCCACGATCGAGCCGAGCGCGATCCCCTCCAGGGAGAAGTTGTCCGTGATCTGGAGACGTACCGGGCCGATGCCGATGATGATGCCTGCGGCCAGCGGCACCAGGTTGATCGGGTTGGCGAAGTCGACGCGGTTCTCCTTCCAGATCTTCGCGCCGAGCAGGCCGATCATCCCGTAGAGGACGACGGTGATCCCGCCGAGAACGCCGCCCGGGACGATGTTGATCAGGGCGCCGAACTTGGGCACGAGGCCCAGCAGGATCGCGACGATCGCGGCCACGTAGTACGCCGCGGTCGAGTACACCCGGGTGGCGGCCATGACGCCGATGTTCTCGGCGTAGGTCGTCGTGGGCGAGCCACCGACCGAGGTGGCGACGACGGTGCCGACACCGTCGGCGAAGATCGCGCGGCCGATGACCGGGTCGAGGTCGCGCTTGGTCATCTCCGCGACGGCCTTGACGTGACCGGCGTTCTCCGCGACCAGGGCGATGACCGCGGGCAGCACCAGGAGGCTGAACTTCAGCGAGAAGCTCGGCGCGGTGAAGTCCGGCAGGCCGAACCAGTCGGCGTCGCCCACCGTGTCGAAGTTGATCCGGTCGCGGGTGACGACCTCGCCGGTCCCGTCGGGGGAGGTGATCTGGCCGGCGGTGACGTCGAGCAGCACCGAGAGCAGGTAGCCGAAGACCAGGCCGAGCAGGATCGAGATGCGGGCGAGGAAGCCGCGCAGCGCGAGCGAGCAGACGATGACGAACGCCATCGTGGCCAGGGCGACCCACTGGTCCTGCGGCCAGTAGATGCCGGCGGCGACCGGGGCCAGGTTGAACCCGATCAGCATGACCACCGCGCCGGTGACGGCCGGGGGCAGCACCTTGTTCACGACGCCGACGCCCGCGAAGTGGATCAGCAGACCCACCAGCGCCAGCACGACGCCCGCAACCAGGATCGCGCCGACGACATCGCTCGAGTCACCGCCGTTGGCGCGGATCGCCACGACGCCGCCCACGAACGAGGCGCTGGTGCCCAGGTAGCTGGGCACCTGGCCCCTGACGATGAGCAGGAACAGGATCGTCGCGATCCCGCTCATCATGATCGCGAGGTTGGGGTCCAGCCCCATGATCAGGGGGAAGACGAAGGTCGCGCCGAACATCGCGACGACGTGCTGCGCACCGATGCCGACCGTGCGCGGCCACGAGAGCCGTTCGTCCGGGGCGACAGCCTCGCCCAAGGGCGGGGTCTTGCCGTCCCCGTAGAGCTTCCAGCTGAGCGCCATGCGAGTGCCTCCTCGACGTGCACTTCCGACCCGGACCGGTGCTGGTCAACGGCTGTTTCCCTCACCGGGGAGGCGCCAATGTGTCACGCAGTCGTCTCGCGCGGAAGTGCCTCAGTGCTAAATCGTTATTGCAGGTGAACACCGATACTTCACCACTGAGACAGCTGTCGGTACGGTCCTCTGGATGACCGCCACACCGCCCCCATCCGTTCCCTCCGGGGTGCGGTCGGTGACCCTCCGCTCGGGGGTCTACGCCGACTCCGTCCGGCTGATGCAGGTGAGCCGCGAGATCCAGGGCCTGGAGGGCGTCACCGCGGTGCTGGTCGCCATGGCCACGCCGCTGAACCTGGAGCTCGCGGCCGGTATGGGCCTCGCGCCGGACGAGGACGCCTCGCCGGAGCAGCTGCTCATCGCCGTCCGGGCCGAGGACGACGCCACGCTGGCCACCGCGGTCGCCGCCGTGGACGCCGCGCTGGCCGCCCGCGAGCGCTCGACCGGCACCGCGGCCGCCATCCCGCAGCGCACCATCGGCTCCGGCCTGGCCGAACTCGCCCCCGACGCGTCGGCGCTGGCGATCATCTCGGTGCCCGGTCAGTACGCCGTGGCGGAAGCCGCCGACGCGATCGCGGCCGGCCGCAGCGTGCTGGTCTTCTCCGACGGCGTGGCCGTCGAGCACGAGGTGGCGCTCAAGCGGGCTGCGCACGCCGCCGGGGTCCTCGTCATGGGTCCAGACTGCGGGACGGCGATCGTCTCCGGGGTTGCCCTCGGCTTCGCCAACGTCGTCCGTCCAGGACCGGTCGGCCTCGTGGCCGCGTCGGGCACGGGCGCCCAGCAGGTCTCGTGCCTGCTGGACATGGCCGGGGTCGGCGTCTCGCACGTGCTCGGCGTGGGTGGCCGCGACCTCTCCGAGGCCGTCGGCGGACTGGCCACGCTCGATGCGCTCGCCGCGCTGGACGCCGACCCGGCGACCGAGCGGGTGCTGCTGGTGTCCAAGCCGCCGGCGCCGTCCGTCGCCGCGTCGGTGGAGGCCGCCGCCGCGAAGCTCTCGGTGCCGGTCCGGTCCGCCGCCCTCTCGCCCGACACCCCTGACCTGACCGCCGCCGTCGAGGGGCTGCTGACGGACCTGGGGCTGGACGTTCCCGCCTGGCCGTCCCGCCCAGGGCCGGCCGAGGCGGCCGTCCCGGGCGCGGTCCTGAAGGGCCTCTACTCCGGCGGCACGCTCGCCGACGAGGCGATGCTCCTGGCTGCGCCGGCGCTCGGCGACATCCGGTCCAACACCCCGCTGAAGCCCGAGCTCGACCTCGGAACGGACCTGAATGCCCCCGGTCACGTCGTCATCGACTTCGGGGACGACGCCCTGACCGTGGGCCGGGCGCACCCGATGATCGACCCGACCCTGCGGCTGGAGGCCATCAGCAACCTGGCCGCGCGGCGCGAGCCCGCGGTCCTGCTGCTGGACGTCGTCCTCGGCTACGGCGCCGATCCGGACCCGGCGTACTCCCTCGCGCCGGCGCTGACCGCGGCCCGGCGTGCGGGCACCCTGCCCGTGGTGATCGCGCTGATCGGCACGGAGGGCGATCCGCAGGGCTGGTCCCGCCAGGCCGACGCGCTCGCCGCCGCGGGTGCCGCCGTCTTCGCCTCGAACGCGCACGCCGTCCGGTACGCCCTCGACCTGCTGGGAGCCTCGGCATGACTCTGGGTGGACTGCTCTCCGCACCCCCGTCCATCGTCGCCGCCGGGGTCGACGTCTTCTCCGACGCTCTCCGCGCCCAGGGTGCCGACGTGCACGACGTCGACTGGCGGCCGCCGGGCTTCGGGGACCCGGGCGACCTGGCCGCGCTGGCGCTGGACCCCCGCCGGAACCCGGCCAACCGGGTGGCCGTGGAGCGGATCCTCGCCGCGGGCTCGCAGCTGGTCGACGTCCGCCCCGCCCGTGAGGTGATCGGCCTCGCCGACCGCACCCTGCTGCACTCCGGTCCGCCGCTGACCTGGGAGACCGCCTCGGGTCCGATGCGCGGCGCGCTCATCGGCGCCTGCCTGTTCGAGGGCTGGGCGTCCGACGTCGAGGACGCCGAACGGATCCTGGCCGCCGGTGAGGTCACGCTGGACCCCTGCCACCACCACCGGACGGTCGGCCCGATGGCGGGCGTGACCAGCCCGTCGATGTGGATGTGGTGCCTGGCGGACCCGGTCAACGGCGGCAGCAACAAGAACATGGCCTTCTGCAACCTCAACGAGGGCCTCGGCAAGGTGCTCCGGATGGGCGCCTACAACGACGAGGTGCTCACCCGGCTGGCGTGGATGCGCGACGTCCTCGGGCCGATCCTGTGCGACGCGGTGCGCTCGATGACCGATCCGCTGGACGCCAAGTCGATCCTCGCCCAGATGCT
The DNA here is from genome assembly GCF_004570345.1 of Blastococcus sp. CT_GayMR20. Next base: position 34,673 of record NZ_SPQM01000020.1, read on the forward strand.
GCAGATGGGGGACGAGGGGCACAACCGCAACCGCGCCGGGTCGCTGATGACCCTCCGCGAGCTGTCGCCGGCGATCGTCGCGGTGGATGCGCCGTCGACCGACATCGCCGCGGTGCTGAGGTTCATCGGCGGCAACGAGCACTTCTACCTGAACCTCGGCATGCCGACGGCGAAGCTCGCGATGGACGCCGCCCGGGACGTCCCGGGCTCGTCGCTGGTGACCGTCATGTCGCGCAACGGCACCGAGTTCGGCATCCAGACCGCCGGCACCGGCGACCGCTGGTTCACCGGTCCTGCTCAGACGCCGGTCGGCCTCTTCCTCGGTGACTACGGCCCGGACGACGCCAACCCCGACATCGGCGACTCCGCGATCATGGAGACCTACGGCGTCGGCGGCTTCTCGATGGCCGCGGCCCCGGCGATCGTGCGCTTCGTCGGCGGCACCGTGCCGGACGCGCTGGCCACGACCGAGCGGATGTACCAGCTGACGCTCGCGGAGAACCCGGCGATGGCGATCCCGATCATGGGCTTCCGCGGCTCGCCGACGGGCATCGACGTCCTCAAGGTCGCGCGCACCGGCTGGTTGCCGCAGATCAACACCGGCATGGCCGGCCGGGTGGCCGGCACCGGTCAGGTCGGCGCCGGGCTGGTCCAGCCGCCGCAGGAGTGCTTCGAGAAGGCGCTGGCCGCGCTCGCCGAGGAGTCCCGCACCCCCTGAGCCTGCCGAAGTCGATCATGCGCTCGTGATCGCAGGATGATCGACGACGTTCCTGAGCCCTGTGCCCGACGGGAGATCAGCGAGCCTCGTTCGACGACAGGGGAGACGGTTCACGGGTAGGTGGAGCCGAGGTGGCCGACGACCAGCGCCCAGAGTTCTGAGCCTGCACACCGAGCCGCCGCTGAGCGGCGTCGATCAACATGTACCGGGCGTCGTGACATTGACCGACCAGCGTCCCTAGCGTCGACTCGTCAAGCTCGCGTGAGTCTCGTAACGCACGCCCGACGGGTAGCAGGAGCCGGCGCATCTCGCGGGCAGCAGCTCGCACGGCATCGTCGGCGTCACCGGTGAGCAGCGTGACAGCGTGTGACTTCTCATGGGCGACCTCGAGACACTCCAGTGCCTTCTCCTTGATGTGTTCCGCATCCGGACTGCCCTGAGCACGCAGTTCCCAGGCACGCCGAAGCCCGCGCACGGCCTTGTCCACTGCACCGAGGTACTCGACGAGACTGAGGAGAAGCGTCTCGTCCCAACGAGTTCGAAGCAGGCGCTGGTGGGCGGCTCGGTCCCTCTGATGCTGGAACGCCGCACCGAGAATCACCCCGAGAAGCCCGGCGCCGAGAGCGAGCAACCCTGTGGTGGCCGTCGCCGGCGGAGGGTTCATGGGGCGACGTTAGAGGGAGCGTCCCCCGGGTGGAGCTTTCGCGTTCATGCTCGCTCTGTTGCTGGACGCTTCAGTCTCGACCGCAGCTCAGCAGGCGGTCGACGGCGTCAACGGCACGAGGGTCGACCGTCCGTCGTACCGCCTCAGGCCGGGCGACTTCGTCCAGGTCGCCGAGAAGTCGCGGGCCAAGGAGCCGTTCGTGGTCGCCGCCTCCGGTGCGCACGCCGACGCCCCGGCCTACCTCGCGGTCCGGCTGACCGATTTGGTCGCACGGTACGAGCGGACGCCGTCCCGCGACGAGGTCCCGGTCGTCTGCGAGGAGCAGCTTGTCGTGGAGTACTACTCGCGCTGACCGACACTGGCGACGTGGACGTCGTCCGGATGAGCAAGCGGCTGTCATACGTCCTGCGGCACCAGCCCGGCAGCGTCGGGCTGGTCCTGGACGACGCCGGCTGGGTGGACGTCGACGCCCTGCTCACGGCGCTGCAGCTCACCAGGGGGGAGCTCGAGCACGTCGTCGCCACCAACGACAAGCAGCGCTTCGCCTTCGACGACACCGGCACCCGGATCCGCGCGAGCCAGGGCCACAGCCGTCCGGTCGAGCTCGGCTACCGGCCCGAGCGGCCGCCGGACGTCCTCTTCCACGGCACGGTCGATCGGTTCCTCCCCGCGATCCTGGCCCAGGGGCTCGTCCCCGGACGGCGGCACGCGGTCCACCTGAGCCCGGATGCCGCCACCGCCCGATCGGTGGGTGGGCGGCGCGGTCGCGCCGTCGTCCTCCGGGTGGACGCGGCAGGGATGGCCGCGGCCGGGCACACGTTCACGCGGTCGGCGAACGGGGTCTGGCTGACCGAGACCGTTCCTCCGGCGTACCTCGGTGTCGACAGCGGGGTATGACCGTTCCGTCACGATCGGTAGCGCCCGAGGGGCTGGCGCGACGCAGAAGTGGCAGGATTCCGGTGGACGGGGGCGCCGCCACGGCGTCCCGCGCGTGCTTCCTGGGGGTATGAACTGGACGGGCTGCTGGGCGAGCTCATCCCGGGCGCCTGCCGCACCGACATGCAGCGCAGGGTCCTCGAGCACGACTGGGCGGCGACCGCTCTCGGTCCCGAGGAGCAGTGGTCACCCGTCCTGCGGACGACGGTCAGCAACTCGCTCAACACGCGCTTCGCCAAGCTCCTCATGTGGGGCCCGGAGCTCGTCATGGTCTACAACGACGCCTATGCCCCCATGCTGGGCATGCGGCACCCCGACGCCCTCGGCAAGCGGGTACCCGACGTCTGGGTCGACGTCTGGGCCGACATCAAGCCGATGATCGACGACGTCTTCGCCGGCGAGGCGACCTTCTTCGAGGACCTGCCGCTCACGATGACCCGGCACGGTTTCGAGGAGGAGTGCTACTTCACCTTCTCCTACAGTCCCGTCGTGGAGCCGGGCGGGCGCGTGGCCGGTCTGCTCAACACCGTCGTGGAGACCACCCCCCGCGTCCTCGCCGCACGGCGGCTGCTCGTGCTGCAGCAGCTCGGCAGCCTCCCGCGCTCCGTGCACGGCAACGCGGTCGAGGCGGTGGAGGCCGCACTCGAGGTGCTCGGCCGCGCCCGGGCCGACTGTCCGTTCGGCCTCGTCTACCTCGCCGACGACCACGGCGACCTCCGGCTGGTCGCCGGCCACGGCACGGGCACCGAGCAGCGGCTGGCCGGGAGCGACATCCCGGAGCTCGCGCGCACGGTGGTCGACACCGGTGTGGCGCAGACGGTCGACCGCCTGGCCGAGCGGCTGCCGGGCCTGTCCTCCGGCGGCGCGAGCCCCGTGAGGGAGGCGGAAGTCGACACCGCGGTCGTCCTGCCGCTGACGTTCGCCGGTTCGTCGCGCCCGGCCGGAGCGCTGGTCCTGGGCGTGAGCCCCCACCTGCGCATGGACGAGGAGTACCGCAGCTTCCTGGCCCTGGCGGCGGGACAGATGTCGGCCGCCCTCGCCGATGCCCGCGCGGTCGAGCTGGAGCGCCGGCGCGCCGAGGACCAGGCCGCCCTGGACCGCGCGGAGGCGCAGTTCTTCACCGACGTGGCCGTCACCTTGCAGCGCGCCGTCCTCGGCCCGACCCTCCTGCCGGAGGGCTTCGCCGTCCACTACGAGCCGGCCACCGGCACCCTCGAGGTCGGTGGCGACTGGTACGACGTGGTCGACCTGCCCGACGGTCTCTACGGCGTCGTCGTCGGCGACGTGGTCGGCCGTGGCCTCGCCGCCGCAGCCGTCATGGGCCAGCTCCGGAGCGCCGGACGCGCCCTGCTGCTCGAGACCAGCTCCCCCGGGCACGTGCTGTCCGCGCTGGACCGGTTCGCGGACCTCGTGCCCGGGGCCGCCGTGAGCACGGTGTTCTGCGCCGTCATCGACGTCCACACCCAGACGCTCCGGTACAGCAGCGCGGGACATCCGCCGGCGATCCTCGTCGACGCCGACGGGCACTCGCGATTCCTGGAGGACGCCGCCTCGCTGCCGCTGGCCGTGGCGGACGACCTGCAGCGCCCGGAGTCCGATGTCGTCCTGCCGCCGGGCTCGACGCTGCTGCTCTACACCGACGGTCTGGTCGAGCGCCGCGACCGCGTGATCGACGACGGGATGGCCCGGGCGGTCGACGTCCTCACCTCCGGCCGGCACCTGTCGCCGGCGGACCTCGCGGACCTGCTCACCGAGAAACTGCTCGCCGACGCCCCCGACGACGACGTCGCGTTCCTCCTGTACCGCAGCGGGAGCTGATTCTCCGCCCGCCTGCGAATGCAGGCTGACGAGCACTTTCCTCCCCGTTCCGGAAGGCGGCGGTAGCCGCCTTTCCGGAGTCGTCATGGCGACTCCAGTTTCCTTTGGGACAGGAGTTAAGGCTGTAGGAGCGCGGCCGAAAAGGGGATGTCAACGAGAAGTGGCACAGCCGTCGCTGGAGCCGGATGACCCCATCCGCGCGACCCTGCGCCACCTGAGAGAACAGGACCCAGGCAATGCGCAAGTCGCGCGTTCTGCTCGCCGGTGTTGCGGTTGCCGCTGCCGGTGCTGCCACCTCCGCCTTCACTGCCAGCAACACCGTCCCGAACAGCGTCGCCGGCTATGGCCAGGGCACCGTCACCGGCGCCACGGTGACCAACATCAGCTACGTCGCCAACGGGTCGGACGGCACCGTGGTCGACGCAATCCGGTTCACGAGCACGACCAACATCACCACGCACACGTCGACCATGACGCTCAAGACGACGGGCGGCACCGCGGTCGTCGGTAGCCCGTACGCGTGCGCCGTGACCTCCCCGTGGGCGCCCGGGGCGACCCCTCCGAGCCTCGTGCTCACCTGCGACACGAGCGCCGCGTCGAACGCCGGCGTCGTCCGGAGGTTCGCCGACTTCGACGCCGTCGGTCTGACGGTGGTCCAGTAACCCTGCCCCGGAACGGGCGGGGCGGCGCAGTACCCGCCCCGCCCGCCCCGTGGTCGGGCGCTCTCACGATGAACGCAGCCTCCAGAGTCGCCGGCATCAGCGCTGTCATCGCGCTGGTGTTGACGACCGTGTGGCTGTTCTGGCCCGCGGAGCTGGGCGGGGGGACGACGTACGTCTCCACGCACGGCACAAGCATGGAACCCGAGTTCACCACCGGGGACCTCGCCGTCCTGAGCCCGGCCGAGACCTACGCCGTCGGCGACGTCGTCGCGTATTACAGCAACGACCTCGAGACGATCGTCATGCACCGCATCGTCTCCGGCGACGCGGACGGATTCGTGACCCAGGGCGACAACAACGACTGGCTCGACGAGGAGCGGCCGACGGCGGACGAGATCCTCGGCCGTCTCTTTCTCCGCATTCCCCAGGGCGGCGAGGTGCTCGATGCGCTGCGCTCACCCGGGCTATCACTCCCGATGGCGGGGGTGGTGTTGGCCCTGCTCGGTGCCACCGCCCGTCGACCCCGCGCCCGCCGCCACCTACGGGCACTGCGCGGCCGCGTCTCCGGCCTCTCGCTGTCCGACCGGGTCCGATCCCTGCCGGTCGCGGCCCGGGCCTCTACGCCCACCCGGGCGCGGGCGCGCCAGGTCGCCCTGGGGGCCGGCGCGGTCACAATCCTCGCGGCAGTCGGCTGCGGCGTGCTGCTGGCCCTGCCGCCCACCCAGACGGACACGCGGACCCTGCAGGTCCACCAGCAGGGCGAGTTCGCCTACACGGGCGAGGCGGAGCCCGGCACCACCTACCCCGACGGCACGGTCGCGACCGGCGAGACCGTGTGGACCAGCCTCGTCCGGAACCTCACCGTGTCCCTCACCAGCACGGTCACCGGCCCGGACCTCGCCGGGCTCGGCGGCGGCATGCGCCTCGACGTCGTGGTCACCGCTGCCGACGGCTGGAGCGCCGTCCTGACCAGCGGTGGCGTCGCGGCCCTCCAGGGCGGGACGGCGACGGCGTCGGTCGCGGTCGACACCGACGAGGCCGAGGAGCTGCTCACCCGCCACTACGACGAGATCGGCGTGACCGGGGGGTCGGCGACCCTCACGGTGACCCCGGTGACCGATCTGACCGGCACGGTCGAGGGCATCGCCTTTGCCGCCGACCCCCTCCCCGGCCTGGTCTTCGCGCTGGAGGACATGTCCCTGCGGCCGGCCGCGACCGAGGCAGCGGCCTTCGCCACGACCGTGCGGACCGAGGTGCAGACCGACGAGGTGGTGCCGCGCAGCCTCACGGTGCTGGGGGTGTCGGTACCGATCGGGGCCGTCCGCACGGCCGTCGGTGCCGCCCTGCTCGCCGCGCTCGTCACCCTCGGTGCCGCCGCGTGGGTGGGGCGGGTCGGCCGGGGCGACGTCGCGGACAGCTTCCTCGTCCGGCACGCCGACCGGATCCTCCCGGTGTCGTCCTTCAGCCCGGGACCCACCGTCATCGACGTGTCGGACGCCGAGTCGCTGCACCGGGTCGCCGAGCGGTTCGACACCGTCGTCCTGCACCACGCCGGCCCGGACGAGGACGTGTTCGCCGTCCGGGACCTCGACGCCACCTACCGCTTCGTCGTCCCCGGTGCGTCGGACCGCAGGCGCGGCAGGCCGCCGGTCCCACCCAGCGTCGTCCCGCCGGACACGACGGCCCCGGTGGGAAAGGCCGTCATGCCCGACGGGGCGCTCTGGGGCCGCGTCGCCTGAGCGTGCCGGCTAGGCCTTGACGATCGCGGCGACCGGGCCACCGCCGGACGGGCCCTGGTGCACCGCGGCCACCGACACGAAGACCGCCGGGTCGCCGGTCACCGAGGCGGTCACGCCGCCGACGGTCGCCTTGATCTGGCGGTGCCAGGAGACGTCGGAGTCGTCGAGCATCGCGTTGCGCCGTCCGCGGACCTTGCCGTTCGGGTCGGCCTCGCACTTGAGGAAGACGTTGACCAGCCGGTCGCCGAGGTCGGTGTGGTGCGGGCGCTCGGGCAGCTCGAGGCCGGCATTGCGGATGGCCTCCCAGATGCCGTCCTGGTCGAGGGCGTCCTTCATGACCGAGTGGCCCACGCGGTAGTTGCCGCCGTGCCCGCGGGCGTTGCCGACCACGACGATCTGCGCCCGGTCCAGCTCCACACCGGACGAGCAGGAGGCGACGGCGCTGAAGAGCGACAGGTCGTGCATGACCTGCTCCTGCGTCGGCATCTCGATCTCGCCGAGGGCCACCGCGATGCCGAGCGCGGTCGTGCCGTTGGAGAGGTCCATGGAGCCGTGCGGCTCCTCCATGTACGTGGTCTTCCCGCGCTCGCGGGCGTCGCGGATCGTGTCGATCGTCAGCAGCGGGGTCTTGGTCTGCACGTAGTGGACGTCGGCCGGGTCGGTGATGCCCGCGGCCTCCATCGCCTTCCGGACGCCGTCGGCGACCTTCTCGACCATCGAGATGCGGCCGATGTCCTCGGGCAGGAGGACGTCGCTCATCGCGTACCCGACGGTCAGCCGCGGCTCGTCGGTCTTCTCCACCGAGTCCTCGGGGAGGGTCGCGAAGATGGTGGCGTGCGGGCTGATGACGCCGTCCGTGCCGCCGGACCACACGATCGGGATCTGCTTGACCTCGTCCAGCGGGCGGCTGCCCTTCTCGACGAGGACCTCGCGGAAGGCCCGGTCGGCGATGATCCGCGTGTAGTCGTTGATGCCGCCGTTGCCCTCGGTCTTGCCGATGACGGCGATGACGCGGTCGGCCTCGATCACGCCGTCGTCGATGAGCTTGGCCAGCTCGGAGGCGTCACTCACGTTGTGCAGCGGGATCTTGCGGACCTCGATCGGTGCGGGCACGTGGATTCCTTCCAGGTTCGGATCAGCGGGTGAGGACGGTGCCGGCGTCGTCACCAGCGACGGCGTCGGCGATGTGCTCGAGGGACGTGATGACGGCGCGGGTGCCGCCGGCATCGAGGAAACGGAGCGCGGCGTCCACCTTGGGGCCCATGCTGCCGCGCGCGAACTGGCCGGCGGCGGCATGCTGCCGCAGCTCCGCTGCGGTGACGCGGCCCAGCGGCCGGGCGGACGGCGTCCCGAAGTCGACCATCACGTTCGGGACGTCGGTGGCGATGACGAGGGTGTCGGCGTCCAGCTCGCGCGCCAGGATCGCAGCCGTCAGGTCCTTGTCGATGACCGCCTCGACGCCCCGCAGGGCAGTGCCGTCCCGGCCGTCGTCGGTCACCGGGATACCTCCGCCGCCTGCGCAGACGACGACGAAACCGGCGGCCGCCAGCGCGTGGATCGCGGGGGAGTCGACGACGGACCTCGGCTCGGGGGAGGCGACCACCCGTCGCCAGCCCTTCTCGCCGCGGTCCTCCCAGATCTGCCCGAGGGAGACGAACCGTTCCGCCTCCTCGCGCGGGAGGAAGCGGCCCACCGGCTTCGAGGGCTCGCGGAAGCCCGGGTCGTCGACGTCGACGAGGGTGCGGGTGACCAGACCTGCGGCGCGCTGCGACAGGCCGCGCTCGGAGAGGGCGGCGTCGAGCTCGTCGGTCAGCGTGAAGCCGATGGTCGCCTGGGTCTGGGCGACGCACCAGTCCAGCGGCACGGGCGGGACGACGTGGGCGGCCAGTTCGTTCTTGACGAGCAGGTTGCCCACCTGCGGGCCGTTCCCGTGGGTCAGGACGACCTCGACACCGGTCGCGACGACTGCGGCGATGTGGGCCGACGCCTCGCGGATGGCATCCCGCTGTGCTTCCGGCGTGGCGGAGCCGTCGGCGCCGGTCATGGCGTTGCCCCCGAGGGCGATCACGACGCGGCGAGAGGTCATCCCCGGACCCTAGCGGGAAGATGCCTTAGCGGTGAAGTACCTGCTGGAGCGGTCACCGGCGCCAGAAGTCCAAGCGGTCGCGACCCGGCCGGAAGCCTGCCGCCTCCACCACGTCGACGGCGAGGTCGAACCGCTGCCCGACCGCGGCCGGGGCGTGCGCATCGCTGCCGAAGCTGACCGCCTGCCCGCCCTCCTCGTGGAACCAGCGCACCTGGTCGACGGAGGCGAGCGGGCTGCTCGTGTTCACCTCGAGGGCCCGGCCGGTCGACGCCAGGGCGCGGAAGACGGCGCGGTACTCCTCCTCGTAGGTCTTCTCGACGTACCGGTCGGTGCCGCCGGGCCAGTACCGGCGCGGGAAGTCGACGTGCGCGAGCACCTGGAAGACGTCGCTGGTCTCGATCATCCGCACGATCTCGGCCAGGTAGCGGCGCATCGTCGTGTCCGGATCGACGTAGAGCAGGCGCCCGACGCCGACCAGGCGCCCGTCGAGCTCCAGGGAGTGCAGCGAGCCGAGGATCCGGTCCACGGGACTCCGCGCCAGGTGGTCCGCCACGCTGGCCTCGAACAGGTGCGGCTCACCGGTCTCGACGCCGGACAGGATCCGCAGGTCCGGGAACCGGCCCCGGCACTCCTCGAGCTCGGCGAAGTAGCCCTCGACGTCGATGGGGAGCTGATGCGCGGGGTGACGGTCGACCAGGCCCTGGGACGTCGCCGCGTCGTCCTCGTGCCAGACCGTGAAGTCCAGGTGCTCGGTGAACGCGATCGCCGGCAGTCCGAGGGCGACCGCCCGCTCGCAGGCACGGCGCATCGTCGAGGAGCCAGGGGTGTCCCACGACCACCTGGTGTGCACGTGATTGTCCGGCGGTCGCATCGCTGTGGATTCTCCCTCGCCGTCCCCAGGCCCCGCGCGGTGGCCCCGAGTGTCGGAGCTCCTGCCTACTGTCGTCCCCATGAGCACCGCTGCGCCGCCGTCGGAGATCACCGAGGAGGCGCTCGCCGTCCTCCGCGAGCTGACCGGGCGGCCGGATGCGGTGTTCCGCGAGGGGCAGGACGCCGCCGTCTCGGCGCTGGTCGAGCGCTCGCAGCGCGCCCTCGTCGTCCAGCGCACCGGCTGGGGGAAGTCGGCGGTCTACTTCGTCTCCACCGCACTCCTGCGCCGCCGTGGCGCCGGCCCGACGCTGCTGGTGTCGCCCCTTCTGGCCCTCATGCGTGACCAGGTGGCCGCCGCGGCCCGCGCCGGCATCCGCGCGGTCGAGATTTCCAGTGCGAACATGACCGAGTGGGACGACATCGCCGCCCGCCTCGCTGCGGATGACGTCGACGTCCTGCTGGTCTCTCCCGAGCGGCTCACGAACCCCCGGTTCCGCGAGGAGCAGCTGCCCGGCCTGGTCGCCCGCTGCGGGCTCGTCGTGGTCGACGAGGCGCACTGCGTCTCCGACTGGGGACACGACTTCCGACCCGACTACCGCCGGATCCGCGACCTGCTCGCCACCCTGCCGGCCGGGACGCCGGTGCTGGCGACCACTGCCACAGCGAACGAGCGGGTGGTGGCCGACGTCGCCGAGCAGTTGGGCGCCGGTGGCGTGGAGGTCACGACCGTCCGTGGGCCGCTGTCGCGGGAGTCGCTGCGGCTGGGCGTGCTCCGGCTGCCGTCGGACCGGGCGCGGCTGGCCTGGCTGGCCGCCCACATCGGCGACCTGCCGGGCAGCGGCATCGTCTACACGCTCACCGTCGCCGCGGCGGAGGAGACGGCGGCGCTGCTCCGGGACGCCGGTCACGAGGTGCGTGCCTACACCGGCCGGCTCGACGACGCCGACCGCAAGGATGCCGAGGAGGCGCTGCGGAACAACAAGGTGAAGGCCCTCGTCGCGACCTCGGCGCTGGGCATGGGGTTCGACAAGCCCGACCTCGGGTTCGTCGTGCACCTGGGGGCGCCGTCCTCTCCGGTGAGCTACTACCAGCAGGTCGGTCGTGCCGGCCGCGCCGTGGAGCACGCCGACGTGCTGCTGCTGCCCGGCCCGGAGGACCTCGCGATCTGGCAGTGGTTCGCCACGTCCTCCATGCCGCGTGAGGACCACGCGGCCGCGGTGCTCACCGCCATGGCGGACGGCAAGGCGTGGTCGGTACCGCGGCTGGAGACCGTCGCCGACGTCCGCCGGTCGCGGTTGGAGCTGCTGCTGAAGGTGCTCGCCGTCGACGGCGCCGTGGAGCGCGTCCAGGGAGGGTGGCGCTCGACCGGTCAACCGTGGGTGTACGACGCCGACCGGTATGCCCGCGTCACGCGCACCCGCGAGGCCGAGCAGCGGGCGATGATCGCCTACGCCAGGCCCGTGGACGCGGCGATGTGCCGGATGGCCTTCCTCCAGGAGGCCCTGGACGACCCGACCGCCGCCCCGTGCGGGCGGTGCGACGTCTGCGCCGGGCCCTGGTACTCCGCCGACGTGCCGGAGGCCGCGGCCGAGGCGGCCTCCGCCGTGCTCGACCGCCCGGGGGTCGAGCTCGCGCCACGCGGCCAGTGGCCGACCGGCGCCGACCGTCTCGGGGTCGACGTCAAGGGCAAGATCTCGCCGGCTGACCAGATCGAGCCCGGCCGGGCCGTGGCGCGGCTGACCGACCTCGGCTGGGGACAGCGCCTCCGCACGCTCCTGGGGGACGACGGCGTCGGCGGGGTGGTGGTCCTCGACCTCGAGGCACCCGGCATCGAGGAGGACCCGGACGCCGCGTTCGACGTCCCGGTGCAGCGCTCGATCTCCGACGTCCCCCCGGACGACGAGCTGATGAAGGCCTGCGCGCGGGTGCTCGCCGCCTGGGACTGGACGGAGCGCCCGGGCGCCGTGGTCGCGATGCCGTCCCGGCGGCGGCCGCGGCTGATCAGCGGGCTGGCGCAGGGCCTGGCCCGGTTGGGCCGGTTGCCCTACCTGGGCGAGATGTCGCTGCAACACGGCGGACCCACCGGGCGGCCGGGCGGCAACAGCGCCTTCCGGTTGGCTGCCGTCTGGGACCGCATCGTCGTCGGCCCGGAGCTGCGCGACCGGCTGGCGGAGGCAGGTTCTGCCCCGATCCTGCTCGTCGACGATCTCGCCGACTCGCGGTGGACCATGACGGTGGCCGGCCGCGAGCTCCGCCGGGCGGGCGCCACCGCCGTCCTGCCGTTCGCGCTGGCCCTGACTGCCTGAGGCCCGCGCTCTTTCCACAGCTTTTCGCACACATGTGCGAAACCGGGAGTAGCGTGCCCGCATGCAGCTCGCGCACCAGCCCTCGATGTGGGACCTCGCGGAGGAGTCGACCCTGCGGCCGCTCGCCGGCGCTGTCGTCCGGCACGAACTGAGCGACGGCGCCTGGGTGGACCACCTGCCGGGCTGGGTCAGCGGATCGGACGCCGTCCTGGACGTGCTGCTCGGGAACATCGGCTGGCGGGAGGACCGCCGGCAGATGTACGAGCGGGAGGTCGCCGTCCCGAGACTGCTCCGCTGGTACGGCCCCCGCGAGACGCTGCCCCACCCCCTCCTGACCGAGGCGCGCGAATCACTGAACCGCTACTACGGGCCGGAGCTCGGCGAGCGATTCGTCAGCGCGGGTATGTGCCTCTACCGGGACGGCCGCGACAGCGTCGCCTGGCACGGCGATCGGATCGGCCGCGGGCGGTCGTCGGACACGATGGTCGCAATCGTCTCGTTCGGCTCGCCCCGTCCGTTGCTGCTGCGGCCGGCCGGGGGTGGGCAGAGCCTCCGCTTCCCGCTGGGTCACGGCGACCTCGCCGTCATGGGTGGGTCCTGCCAGCGCACGTGGGAGCACTGCATCCCCAAGACCACCAGGCCCGTGGGCCCTCGTGTGAGCGTGCAGTTCCGCCCGACCGGCGTCGCCTGACCCCGGTCGGGGCGGGGCGCGTCCGCACCCCCCTGCAGACCCCCTCCGGAGGCGTGTATGGTTCTCCATGCGCCGCGCGGCCCGGGAGGGTCGCCGGACCGGTTGCTCCTGCGGGGGTGCTGGAAACCGGCGTAGTGTTGGACATCCAGCCAGCGAGGAAGCCCGGGAGGGCCGATTTG
>NZ_SPQM01000210.1 GCF_004570345.1 Blastococcus sp. CT_GayMR20
GGCCGCGGCCATCGTCGCCCCGTCGTACGGACCGTCGTCCGGTCGCCCGCTCCGCAGGGCGGCGAGCACGGCGAGGAGCTCCTCGCGCTGAGTGCCTACGAACGCGGCGTCCACGACGGCCCCGTGCCCGGGGACGACCGGCCCGCGGGCGAAGGCGTGCAGCCGGCCGAGCGTCGCCGGCCATTCCGCCGGGAACGCGTCGTCGAAGGCCGGGGGTGTGCCCTCCTCGACGAGATCACCGGCGAAGACGACCGTGCCGTCGTCCCCGTCCTCCACCTCGACGACCAGGTCGGAGCCGGTGTGCCCGCGGCCGAGGAACCGGAGGGTCACCTCCCGGCCGCCGACGTCGAGCACCGCCACGTCGTCGACCAGGCAGTCCGGCGGGTCGATGGGGACGGTCGCCACGAGCTCCGCTGCCGCCCCGTCGACGGTGCGCAACAACTCGGCCCGCTGCTGTTCGCCCGTCGCGACCAGCTCGGCCGCGCAGCCGCGCGACGCCCAGATCGCGGCCGGCCGGAAGGCCGCGTTGCCGAAGCAGTGGTCGTAGTGGGCGTGCGTGTTGACCACCGTCCACGGGTGCGGCGTGACGGTGCGGACGGCGGCGATCAGGTCGGCCGCCTCGCCGAGGTGGGACCGGGTGTCGACGACGAGGCAGGCGCCGTCGCCCACCACCAGGCCGCAGTTGAGGTCCAGCTCCGCGTGCCGCCGGACGAAGATGCCGGCGCCCACCTCCTGCCAGGCGCTCACCACCGGATCCGCATCGGCCGGCCGCGGGCATCCCGGACGTCGTCCCCGACGCTGAGGGCCGTCCCGTCGGCGATGCGCTGCGCCGACCAGGCGGCGGCGCAGGCGTCCAGCGCGTCGATCACCGGCAGGCCGACCCGGTCGTCGGCCAGGGCGTCGAGCACGTCCATCACCGGCTCCAGTGCGCGGATCCGCTGAGCGAGCCCGCTGCCGGAGGCCTTGCGATCGATCACCCGTCCGTCGAGCGCGCGGAAGGTCAGCTCGGGGTGCACTTCGTGCACGCGCGGATCCGGCGGGTCACCGAGGGCGTCGTCGAGCGACCGGATCGCGGGCACCAACCCGAAGGTCTGCACGGACAAGGAACGCCCCGACGCAGCGAGTGACGTCGTCCGCGCCTCGTCGTAGGTCGTCGCGTACAGGATCGGACGCACCGGCGCGGGGAACACGGAACTCGCCGCGCCGGGCAGCCGACGACGTGCCTCGACGTCGCAGGTGCGTACGCCGTCGTCCGAGAGGCCGATCGGCATGTCGATCGCGATGACATCCACATCAGCGACGGCGAGGACGGCGGCCGCGTCGGGCAGCACCCACAGCGTCACCGAGCGGCCGTCGAGTCGGGCCGCCACCCAGGCACCGCGCCAGCCGTCCACCCCGAGCACCGCCACAGCGCGAGCCTGACAGACTCCCCGGCATGCGCGTCTTCATCGGGACCGATCACGCGGGCCTCGAGTTCAAGGAGCACCTGAAGCGGGTGCTGTCCGACGCCGGCCACGAGCCGGTCGACTGCGGGGCGTTCGAGTACGACGCCGAGGACGACTACCCGCCGTTCTGCTTCGAGGTGGGGGAGCGGACGGTCGCCGAGCCCGGCTCGCTGGGGGTCGTCATCGGCGGCTCGGGCAACGGTGAGCAGATCGCGGCCAACAAGGTGCCGGGCGTGCGTGCCGCCCTGGTCTGGAACACGTCGACCGCCCAGCTGGCCCGCCAGCACAACGACGCGAACGTCGTCTCCATCGGTGCGCGGCAGCACTCCGACGACGAGGCGGCGGAGCTGGTGCTGGAGTTCCTGCGGACGCCCTTCAGCGGCGAGGAGCGCCACGCCCGCCGCATCGGGCTGGTCAGCGACTACGAGCGTGACCGCCACCGTCCCGCCGGTGGGCTCCCCACGCGGTCCTAGAGGCTCAGCACGTGGCCGGTCCGGGCCTCGGTCCGGCCGGCCTGCACCTCGAGCCAGACCTGTTCCAGCGCCTCGGGACCCTGCCCGACGACGACGTCGACCCACCCCTCGGCCCTGGGCGCGAAGCTGCGCCAGGCGTCGGCGAAGCGGCGGTCCAGCTCCTCGCGGCCCCACTCACCGATCCGCTTGCGCATCTGGTCGGGGGCGAAGAACATCCCGGGCCCGGTCTGGCTCAGCGTGCCGGCCGGGGCCGCCTCCTGGTGGGTGACGCCCACGACCACCTCGTGCACGAGCGCCGGGCCGAGGTGCGCGCGCAGGGTCGCGGTGAGGTCGGCGTCGCCGGCGACATCGGCGTAGAGCGTGGGCACCGCGGGCAGCTCGGTCACGGCGTCGTACGCCAGCACCGCGTCGTAGCAGCCCAGGCTCTCCGTGAACCCCACGTTGCGCGGTGAGGTGAGGCCCACGACCTCGCGGCCCTGCCGCTGGAGCTCGACGGCGGCGCCGTAGGCGGTCTTGCTGGACGCCGAGGACAGCACGATCCGCTGCGCCCGCATGGCGTCGTTGTCGACGAGCCAGTCGGCGAGCATGAACGAGGTCCAGAACAGCGGGCGGAACAGCACCTGGAGGTCCTCGCGGTCGGGCTCGTAGGCGGGGTCGCCGCTGGTCAGCGCGTAGGTGTTGTACGGCGACGGCAGCGTCGCCCGGTGGTCGGCCGTCTCCCGGAAGCCGCGCGCGTCGACCCGTCCGGGGCGGACGACGAGGTGGCTGCCCGAGGGCAGGTAGCCGTACACGCGCCCGCCGACCTCCAGCCCGTCGACGCGCGACTCCGCCACCTCGGCGAACCCCCACAGGGGGACGACGCCCCAGCCGGCATCGGTCGGGAAGAACTCCCAGTAGCGGAACGTGTCACCGAGGACCGCGTAGGTGACGTTGTTCGCCGTCACCCCCACGCGGTCCACCCGCAGCAGTGCCTCGCCCGGCGCCAGATCGGGCAGGGGTGATCTCGTCAGCCGGGTCCGGGTGAGGTCCGCCCGGTCGACCGACAGCGTCCAGGAACCCTCGTCGGAGGCCATGGGCCCGACCGTAGAGCGCTCAGAACTCGTCGGGGCACCACGGCGTCACGGGCCAGCTGAACGCGGTCGAGGCGTTCACCACCGCGCCGGGGCTGATCTCGCGCACCCGGCCCGCGGCCTGCAGCGACGCCAGGGACACCCCGCCCAGGTAGGCCGCCGACAGGTCCTCGATGCCCAGGGACAGATCCGGATCGCGGTCGGTGCGGTCGCAGAAGGCGCCCGCCGGATGGCCCCACATGTGCCAGCGGCCGGTGTTCCACTCGCAGAAGTCGTCTCGGACCTCGAGCACGAGGTCGATCGGCGAGGGGTACCGGCGAGCGGAGAGCGCGCGGCCGACGTCGACCAGCCGCAGCCAGAGCGCGTCGACCGGCCGGGCGTGCAGCGCACGCGGGTCGGCGAGCAGGTGGCGCAGGGGGTCGTCGTCCGAGGCCATCGGCGCGTCCACGGTCCGGACCAGGTCGTGCGAGAGCAGGAACTGCCAGAGCGCGGCGTAGGCCGTCGGGGTGGTCGACCGCACCTCGCCGACCCGCAGGGTCCCCTCCGGCTCGCTCGTCTCGGACCACGACGACTTGAGCCGGTAGAGGGCGAACCCGGTGACGGTCCCGTCGGCCTCGACGTGCAGGGCGTGCCGGCGGGCGGTGTAGCCGTGGCGCTGGTCGGGCTCGTCGCGCAGCAGCCGGTCCCACCACCGGTCGTCGCGCGCCATGTTGCCGGGGACGGACCGGCGCACGGTGTCGTGGATCCCGGCGGCCGCCGCGCGGAACTCGTGGGCATCGACGACCCGGATCCGCCCGGAGCCGGTGTCGACGTCCCGGCGGAGGGCGAGGCGCGACGTCTGCCCGGTCCAGCCACCCCGCCTGCTGGCCGGTGCGTAGCCGAAGCGGCCGTAGATCGAGGACTCCGCGGCCCAGAGCGCCGCGACCGGCTCCCGCTCCTCCTCGTGCAGCCCGTCGAGCTGCCGGCGCATGATCGCGGTGAGGACCCCCCGCCGCCGGTGGGTGGGGACCACCGTGATCCAGGTGATGCCCGCCGTCGGCACCGCGGCGCCGCCGGGCACGGTCATCTGCAGGCTGTAGATGCCTGCGGTGGCCGCGACCCGGCCGTCCTCGAACAACCCGAGCGAGCGGTCGAGCTCGGCGACCGGCGAGGGCGACTCGACGAAGGGACCGGTGGGGTCGTCGCCGAAGGTCTCGCTCATGGCCCGCGCGAACTGCGGCCACTCCTCGGCGGTGACGGGACGGAGCTGCTCGGCCAGATCGGACACACCGCCTGTCTACCGGGAAGGTCCGACCCGACGCCAACGAGTTCGCCCAGCGGATCGACGCGGTCCCGAAATGCTTGACGGAGGAGGGGACGGCGACGAGCCTTCGGCCATGACGGTCGTCCGGCTCCCCACGCGTGGCCGGTGGGCGTGGGACGCGCGCGGCAGCAACCGGGCGGTCCGCGTCTCGCCGCACGCGGACGAGAACGTGGTGAACCTCAGCCTGTGGCGCGACGACGTCTGCGTCGGCACCGTGCGGCTGCTCCCCGGCGAGGCGGCGTCCCTGGTCACCGGCCTGACCGAGGGGCTCGCCGAGCTGGCCGACCGGCTGGAGACCGGACGGCCGGCCGACACCGACCGGATGCACGAGATGGAGCTGCGGCTGGCGCGGATCGAGTCGCGGCTCGGCCCACCCACGTGGCGCACCACGGCGGCCCGGGCCGCGGAGGCGCTCGGTTCGTGGCGGTCGCGCATCCGCCGTCCCGGTCCGACGCCGTCAGGCGCGTAGGTAGGCCAGGGTCGCGAGCACGCGGCGGTGCTGGTCCTCGTCCTGGGCCAGCCCGAGCTTGGCGAAGATGTGCTGGGTGTGCTTCTCGACCGCCCCGGGCGTGACGACGAGGATGCGCGCGATCGCCGTGTTCGAGTGCCCCTCGGCGATCAGCCCGAGCACCTCGCGCTCGCGCGCGGTCAGCCGGCGGACCGGGTCGTCGGCACGGCGGCGCGCGAACAACTGGGCCACCACCTGCGGATCGAGCACGGTGCCACCCGCGACGACGTCCTCGAGGGCGGCCAGGAACGAGTCGACGTCCGCCACCCGGTCCTTCAGCAGGTAGCCGACCCCGCCCGCGCCGTCGGCCAGCAGCTCGTCGGCGTAGGCCACCTCGACGTACTGGCTGAGCACGAGGACCGCCGTCCCCGGGACCGCCCGCCGCGCCTCCACCGCGGCCCGCAGGCCCTCGTCCGTGTGCGTCGGCGGCATGCGGACGTCGACGACGGCGACGTCCGGACGCTGCTCGCTGACGGCCCGCACGAGCGACGGGCCGTCACCCACGGCGGCGACGACGTCGGTGCCGGCCTCCTGCAGCAGCCGGACCAGCCCTTCCCGGAGGAGCACCGAGTCGTCGGCGAGGACTACGCGCACGGCAGGGTCCCGGCGAGCCGGGTGGGTCCGCCGCGAGGGCTGTCGACGGTCAGCTCGCCGTCCACCGCGAGCAGCCGGTCGGTGAGCCCCGCCAGGCCGTGGCCGGGCGCCAGCACCGCGCCCCCGGTGCCGTCGTCCTCGACGAGGACCCGCAGCCGTCCGTCGCGACAGGAGAGCTCGACCCGGCAGGTGGCCGCGTCGCTGTGCTTGGCCACGTTGGCCAGCGCCTCGCTCACGACGAAGTAGGCGGTGTTCTCCGTGACCGGGGCCAGCCGCTCCGTGGGCAGATCGACGGCGAGGTCGACCGGCACGGGGGAGCGCGCTGCGAGTGCGGCGAGCGCCGCCGCCAGGCCGCGGTCGGCGAGCACCGGCGGGGCGATGCCGCGGGAGAGGGCACGCAGCTCCTCGAGCGTCTCACGGGCGAGGCCCGCGGCCTCGTCGAGCGTGACCCGCGCGGCGGCAGGGTCGCGGTCGAGCTGCCGCTGGGCGCGGGAGAGGTCCATGCCGAGCCGGACGAGCCGCTGCTGCGGTCCGTCGTGGATGTCGCGCTCCAGCCGCCGCAGCGCGACGGCCTCGGCGGCGACGGCGGCGTTGCGGCCCTCGG
>NZ_SPQM01000211.1 GCF_004570345.1 Blastococcus sp. CT_GayMR20
CGGCCCGGTCCGGCGCCCGCCCGGCACCCGGTGCGGGCCGGCCGCGCCGGTCCGGGGGGCCGCGGTGACCGCGGGCGACCGCGTCCTCAGCATCGTCCTGGCCGGAGGTGGTACCGCGGGGCACATCGAGCCGATGCTGGCCCTCGCCGATGCACTGCGCCGGCGCGCCGACGGGGGCGCCGGGCTGCGGATCACCTGCCTGGGCACCGCCCGCGGGATGGAGACGCGGCTCGTGCCTGCCCGCGGCTACGACCTGCGGCTGATCCCGCCGGTCCCACTGCCGCGCAAGCCGACCCTCGACCTGCTGCGGGTGCCTGGACGGCTGTGGCGCGCCGTCGCCGAGACCCGGGCGCTGCTGGACGAGGTGTCCGCCGACGTCGTCGTCGGGTTCGGCGGGTACGTGGCCCTGCCGGCCTACCTCGCCGCCCGCCGGGCCGGAGTCCCGATCGTCGTCCACGAGCAGAACGCGCTGCCGGGCCTGGCCAACCGCGTCGGGGCGCGCCTCGCCACGACGGTCGCGGTGACCGTGCCGGGCACGCCGCTGCACAAGGGCGAGCACGTGGGCATGCCCCTGCGGACGGCGATCAGCTCGCTGGACCGCGCGGCGCAGCGGCCCGCCGCCCGCGCGGAGTTCGGTCTGGACGCCGACCGGCCCACCCTCCTGGTCTTCGGCGGCTCGCAGGGGGCGCAGTCGCTCAACCGGGCGGCCGTCGCCGCGGCCGACGCGCTCACCGAGGCCGGCATCCAGGTGCTGCACGCCCGGGGACCCAAGAACACGCACGTGACGGTTCCCGAGCGTCCAGCGGGTAGGGCCCCCTACGTGGTGGTCGACTACCTGGAGCGCATGGACCTGGCCTACGCCGCCGCCGACCTCGCCCTGTGCCGGGCCGGGGCGGTGACCGTGGCGGAGCTGTCGGCGGTCGGGCTGCCGGCCGCCTTCGTGCCGCTGCCCATCGGGAACGGGGAGCAGCGGCGCAACGCGCTGCCCGTGGTCGAGGCCGGCGGTGGCCTGCTCGTCGAGGACGCCGATCTCGGCGAGGAGTGGATCGAGGCGCGCCTCGTGCCGATCCTGACCGACCCGGCCGCCCTGGCGGGCTACGCCGAGCACGCTGCGGCGGCCGGCGCGCCCGAGGCCGACGAGCGGCTGGCCGATCTCGTCGTGGCGGCGGCGGAGGAACGATGAGCGCCGCGGACGTGGCGGCCTGGACCGATCCGGTCCCGGGCCTCGACGAGCTGGGAGCCGTGCACTTCGTGGGGATCGGCGGGGCCGGCATGAGCGGCATCGCGCGGATCCTGCTGG
Source organism: Blastococcus sp. CT_GayMR20 (assembly GCF_004570345.1). Next base: position 1,301 of record NZ_SPQM01000211.1, read on the forward strand.
CCCGCGGCGTCCGCGTGTCCGGCAGCGACCGGCGCGACACCCCGACCCTGCTCGCCCTGCGGGCGCTCGGGGCGCAGGTCTTCGTCGGTCACGACGCCGCGCACCTCGCCGGCGCCGACACCGTCGTCGTCTCCACCGCGATCCGGCCCGACAACCCGGAGCTCGCGGCCGCCCGTGCCGGGGGGCTCCGGGTGCTGCCCCGCGCGGTGGCGCTCGCCGCCGTCATGGCCGGCCGGCGCAGCGTCGCCGTCGCCGGCACGCACGGCAAGACGTCGACCACGTCGATGCTCACCGTCGCCGTGCAGGCCTGCGGGGTCGACCCGTCCTTCGCCATCGGCGGCGACCTCAACGAGTCGGGGAGCAACGCGCACGCGGGGGAGGGCGACGTCTTCGTCGCCGAGGCCGACGAGAGCGACCGCTCCTTCCTGCTGCTCGCCCCCTTCGGTGCCGTCGTCACCAACGTCGAGGCCGACCACCTGGACAACTACGGCGACCTCGCGGCGGTCGAGGCGGCCTTCGACCGCTTCCTCGCCACGGTGCACGAGGACGGGTTCGTCGTCGTCTGCGCGGACGATCCCGGGGCGGCCCGGCTGGCCGGCGTCCCGACGGCGGCACGGCTGCGGACCTACGGGTTCGCCCCGGACGCCGACCTGCGGCTCTCCGACCTCGAGGTCGCACCCGACGCCACCAGCTACACGGCCGTGATCGACGGCCGCGTCCTCGGGCGGGTGCGCATCCAGGTCCCGGGCCGGCACATGGCGCTCAACAGTGCGGCGGCCCTGCTCTCCGGCCTCGAGCTCGGCCTCCCGGCCGAGGGCCTGATCGACGGGCTGGCCCGTTTCGGCGGGGTGCACCGGCGCTTCGAGCTCAAGGGCACGGTGGGCGGCGTCCGGGTCTACGACGACTACGCCCACCACCCCACGGAGGTCAGCGCGCAGCTGCACGCGGCCCGTGCCGTGGCCGGGACAGGACGTCTCGTGGTGGCCTTCCAGCCGCACCTCTACAGCCGGACCAAGGAATTCGCCGTGGGCTTCGGCGAGGCACTGGGGCTCGCCGACGAGGTCGTGGTGATGGACGTCTACGGCGCGCGGGAGGACCCGGTGCCCGGTGTCACCGGCGCGCTGGTCGCCGACGCCGTCCCGCTGCCGCCCGGGCAGGTGCACTTCGAGCCGTCGTGGTCGGCGGCCGCCCCGGCGCTCGCCGCCCGCGCCCGTCCCGGCGACCTGGTGCTCACGATGGGCGCCGGAGACGTCTCGATGATCGGCCCCGAGGTGCTCGACGCGCTCCGTGGCCAGTCCGGCGCCGTCCCGGCGGGCGAGGACCGATGAGCCGGACCGGCACGACGACCCGGGACCGCACCGGCCGGTCCCGGCGGACGTCGCCGCGCCGGACGTCGCCGGGCCGCAGCGCGGCGTCGGTCACCCCGCTGCCCTCCCGGCGGAAGCCGGCGCGCACGGACCGGCGCCGGCGGCGGCCGGTCCAGCTCGGTCTCGCGCTGGTGGCCCTGGCCGCCCTGCTCTGGCTGCTCTTCGCCGGGCCGCTCCTCACCGTCAGTTCGCTGCAGGTCGACGGGCTGCGGACCCTGCCGGCCGAGCAGGTGCGGGAGGCCGCCGGGATCGAGCGGGGCACGCCGCTGCTGCGGGTCGACGTCGACGCGGCGGAGGCGCGGGTGGCGCGGCTGCCGCAGATCGCCTCGGTCGAGGTGACCCGCGGCTGGCCCGACAGCGTCGTGATCACGGTCGTCGAGCGGGTGCCGGTCGCGATCGTCGGCCCGCCGGGGGAGCGGTCCCTCGTGGACGCCGAGGGCGTCCTGTTCGACATGGTGACCGGCGAGCCACCCGCGGGCGTGGTGCCCCTGGACGTCGCGGACCCGCGACCGGGCGATCCCGCGACCCTGGCGGCGCTGGCCGCGATCAGCGCGCTGCCGGCGGACGTGCGCGCGGGCGTCGCCGGTGCGGCCGCGACCGGTCCCGAGGACATCGCGCTGACGCTGGACGACGGCACCCAGGTGCGCTGGGGTGACGCCTCCGAGTCGGCGGCCAAGGCCGCGGCGCTCGGCGGGCTGATCGAGCAGCTCGCCTCCGGTGCCCTCGAGCCGGCCGAGACCATCGACGTCAGCACCCCGGACGCCGTCGTCCTCCGCTGAGAAACACCCCCTGCCCACCACCGCTCGCACGCCCGCGGCGGGACCCTGCTGTGGGCCGTCCATCGACACGCCGGGCAACGCGACACGCCCGACACGCAACATCTCTTTTCCGGGTTCCCGGTTCGACTGCACATCCAGGTATGGACCCCGGGATGAGACGTTTTCGAGGCGGGTCGTCACACCTCGTGGTGCTCATGTGACCAACGGGTCGCCCGAGGTTGGTGCGATCCGCGCACACCGACACGCCGGTCCCCGGAGGGTGTTTGTAGCGGTCTCCGCACCCACCTAACTTCGTCCTCGTCGACCGAGTTGACATAACTGTAAGGCTGAACTTGAGGATGAGGGTCCAGTTGGGGAGCGCCGCATGACACCTCCGCACAACTATCTAGCGGTCATCAAGGTCGTCGGCATCGGCGGCGGCGGGGTGAACGCGGTCAATCGGATGATCGAAGTCGGCCTCAAGGGGGTCGAGTTCATCGCCATCAACACCGACGCGCAGGCGCTGCTCATGAGCGATGCCGACGTCAAGCTCGACGTCGGCCGCGAGCTGACGCGCGGTCTGGGGGCGGGTGCGCAGCCCGACGTGGGTCGCCAGGCGGCCGAGGACCACCGCGAGGAGATCGAGGAGGTCCTCAAGGGGGCCGACATGGTCTTCGTGACGGCCGGCGAGGGTGGTGGCACCGGTACCGGTGGCGCGCCCGTCGTGGCGTCGATCGCCCGCAAGCTCGGCGCGCTGACCATCGGCGTGGTCACCCGCCCGTTCGCCTTCGAGGGCAAGCGGCGCGCGGTGCAGGCCGAGTCGGGCATCGAGGAACTGCGCAACGAGTGCGACACGCTGATTGTGATCCCGAACGACCGGCTGCTGCAGCTGGGCGATCGCAACGTCAGCGTGATGGACGCCTTCCGCACCGCCGACCAGGTGCTGCTGTCCGGTGTCCAGGGCATCACCGACCTAATCACCACGCCTGGTCTGATCAACCTGGACTTCGCCGACGTCAAGTCGGTCATGTCCGGGGCGGGCTCGGCGCTGATGGGCATCGGCAGCGCACGCGGCGACAACCGCGCGCTGCTGGCGGCCGAGCAGGCGATCGCCAGTCCGCTGCTCGAGGCCTCGATGGAAGGTGCGCACGGCGTGCTGCTGTCGATCTCGGGTGGCTCGGACCTGGGCCTGTTCGAGATCAACGAGGCCGCCTCGCTGGTCTCCGACGCCGCGCACGCCGACGCCAACATCATCTTCGGCGCCGTCATCGACGACGCCCTGGGTGACGAGGTGCGGGTCACCGTCATCGCGGCCGGCTTCGACAGCGGCCGGCCCAGCACCCGCAAGGACGCGACCGCTGCCGCACTGCCGGGCAGCTCGTCGAACATCGTGGCGCCGGGTGGGCTGCCGCCCTACCGGCGGCCGATGACCCCGTCCGGTGCAGCGGCCGGAGAGCGGCTGGTCGTTCCGCAGGCCCAGGCTCCCGCGCAGCCGGCGTCCCAGCCGGTCGCGGCACAGCAGGCGGCCACGCAGCAGACCCACGCCAACGGCTCGGGGGTGGGCGCCGGTCGTACGTCGAGCGCGTCGAACGGCTCGGTCAACGGCGGGGGCATCACCGTGCCGCCGCTGCCACCCATCCCGGGCCCGGTCGCCGGTCGCCGTCCGCTGTCCAGCGAGGACTTCGAGGAAGAGCTGGACATCCCGGAGTTCCTGAAGGGCTGACGCACACCCCTGGGAGGCCGACCGTAAGGTCGTCCTCGATGAGCACCGCACCGGCCGCTCCACCGTCGATCCGACCCCGCAGGGTCGTGACCGACCGGCGGGGCGGCCGGTCCGTCTCCCCCTACGACTCGTTCAACCTGGGCGACCACGTGGGGGACGATCCGGCCGCCGTCGCCGCGAACCGGAGCCGGGTCGCGCGGGAGCTCGCCGTGCCCGATGGCCGGCTGGTGTGGATGAACCAGGTGCACGGCACGGGTGTCGCGGTGGTGGACCGGCCGCAGGACGGCCCGGTGCCCGCCACGGACGCGCTGGTCACCGCGACCCCGGGGCTCGTCCTCTGCGTGCTGGTCGCCGACTGCGTGCCGATCCTCCTGGCCGACTCCGTGGCCGGTGTGGTCGCCGCTGTGCACGCCGGACGCGAGGGGGTGCGCCAGGGGGTGGTACCCGCCGCGCTGTCCGCCATGGCGAGCCTGGGGGCCCGCGCGCGCGACGTCACCGCACTGCTCGGACCGGCCGTCTGCGGTCTGGACTACGAGGTGCCCGGGGAGATGCAGGCCGAGGTGGCGCACGTCGCGCCCGAGTCCGCGGTCCGCACCCGGCAGGGGACGGCCGGCCTCGACCTGCGGGCCGGGGTGGCCGCGATCCTCCGGCGCGCGGGGATCCCCGAGGTCGTCCAGGACCCCCGGTGCACCGTCGAGGAGCCCACGCTGTTCTCCCACCGCCGCGACGGAGTGACCGGGCGGCAGGCGGGCCTCGTCTGGCTGGACGCCGGGCCGCTGCAGCGTCCCTGAGAGGATCGGGGCGTGGCCGGCCTCGAGGA
>NZ_SPQM01000212.1 GCF_004570345.1 Blastococcus sp. CT_GayMR20
GCGGCTGCCCCGTGCTCGGCCCGCCCCCGGCGGTGGACCGGTACGCGCCCAGCCCGGGTCAGCGCCGCTTCGGCAGGACCCGGGACACGACCTGCCGGCATCGGCACTGCGGCCAGCCGGTCGGACGGGCCGATCTGGACCACGTCGTGCCCTACGGCGCAGGCGGGCCGACGGACTGCGAGAACCTGGCTAGTAGCCAAACCATCCCCCTCCCACTGACGGCGCTCGATAGGCTTGCCACGAGAGCTTCTTGAAGACTGTCCACGACGGGGGAGAGCACTAGTGAGCTATCGGAACAAGACCTACGTGGCCTTCGCGAGTGAGGACATCCGTTCCTACTGGCTCATGGAAGCCTGGCGGGACAACGACCACATCGACTTCGACTTCTTCGACGCCCACGACCTGTACGTCGCTCGCGACACGAGCCAGCCGGAGTCCATCAAAGCTCGACTACGCGAGCGCATGAAGAACGCGAAGCAGTTCGTCCTCCTCGGTAGTCGTTCGGCCAAGGCAAAGGGAGGTGATGGCAAGTCATTCCTCGCTTACGAGGTGCAGAACATGATCTCTCTCGACCTTCCAATCGTCGTGGCGAATCTTGATCAGGACCGCGAGGTCGACCGGAACTTCATCCCGACGCCTCTGCTGGACGCGGACTACTACACGCTGTCTGTGTCATTCCAGCCCGCCATCATCATGTACGCACTCAACAACTATGCGCCGCAATATGCCGCGAGCGGAAAGACCGGCCCTCACTATTACAACGAGAGCCACTACAAGAAGCTGGGTCTGTGACCACAGCGATTCGGCGGGACCTTACAAAGGCCCGCTTTTGGCGGCACTTCTCAGTTCAGAGCCTTGCAGCCGTCGGACTCTTCGCGGTATTGATCGGCCTCTTTGACGTCATCTTCCCGAATGTCGTCCCGAAGGGCGGGCGCTGGCTGGCGCTCATAGTGATCGTTCTTTCGGTGATATATGGCGCGGTTAGGGCGTGGCCCAGACCGATCGAACAAAGCTACGACTCGCCAAACACAACGATTCGACTAGTCGAAGGGGACCTCTTCGCGGAGTCTGGTCATCTGGTTATCGGGATGTCGGACACCTTCGATACCGAGGTGCCTCATGTCATCGCAAGCAACAGCGTGCAGGCCCAGTTCGCGAGGCGCATCTTCCACGAGGACTTGCGAGAGCTGGATCGGCAACTGGCCGAGGCCCTGATCGAGGTGTCCCCTCTGAGCTCAATTAGCAAGCCGGGGAAGCAGGTTAAATATCCGGTTGGCACGGTCGCCACCCTCCGTGATCATGGCCGTCGGTATTTTTGCGTTGCCTACACTGAGATGAATGAGCGCTGCGAGGCCCGCGGGACAACCGATGGCATCTGGCGCAGCCTTGAGAACCTGTGGAAAGCGGTTTGCGCGCATGGAAACGGGGGGGTCGTATCCATCCCCGTGATAGGCGGCGGCCAATCTCGACTCTCTCAGGTCTTGCCCGCGCAGGACGCCATCAGGTTCACGATTCTTTCTTACGTGCTGGCCTCACGTAAGGAGAAGATCTGCGACGAACTCCGCATCGTCGTTCGCCCGTCGGATTACGACAAGCTGGACCGGCTTGAAATCCAGGCCTTCCTCAAGTCACTTCGTGCCTCATAATGTCCTCTGTGAGCATCCAACTGCCCGATGACGGGCCATGTGCCTTTTGTGCATACTTGTCCGGCGAGCGCCCGTATACCGTGCTCGCTCGGAACGACCTCGTCGCGATCCTCGTCACGCGCGAGCAGCGCGGCGTCTCGCATCTCTTGGTGGTCCCGATCCGCCATGCTCAGACGATTCTTGACATAGATGAGGACGAGTCGGCTGCGCTTATGCGCGGCGTCCGAGTGGCAGCGCGTCTTATAGCCGAAGTCGAGGGGTCGCCTGGAATCGCGATCTGGCAGAACAACGGTGTGCCCGCCGCCCAGGCGATAGGACACTTGCACTTTCACGTCGCGGGTACTTTGCCTGAGGGCGGCACGGAGTGGGGGAACGTCGAGGAGTTGTCGATCGCCGAGACTGAGCGGATCGCGCAGCGACTGCGCCGCGGAGCGGCGCTTGACTTGAAGTAGCAACAAAACTCGGGGGACAGCTGCGTGCTGGTCTGGACCGTTCCCCCGGCGGCTTCGCAGGTTCACGCCCTTGCCGTGACCGGCCGCGGTCAAGGGCCTCGCGTCCGTGAAAGCCGATATCTGCTGCCCTTGACCGTGGTTGGGCGCGGCGCACGCTTGGGCCGGAGGGGACGCCCACCTCGCCGCAGCCTGTTTGACAGTCACGGGTCGGTCGTTGATGCTGCTCCCCGCTGGCGGATCAACGATGCGCGCAACCCACACTGCGCCGTCGGGGTAAGGCCTCAATCCCCGTGAGCGTGCGATGAGTGTGTGGGCAGCAGGCTGCTAATGCTGGAGCAGTAACCAGAGCGAGGGCGTAGCCGCCGAGGCCGATTCGACGTCCGAATCGGTGTCCTCGGAGGGCCCTAGTGAGTGACCCCTTGTCCATGCTCGACCGCCACCTCGGTTGGCGGCTGTCGGTGTACCCGGGTGCCGGGGAGGCCGGTGGCTCGTTCCGGTACTCGACGCCGGTGCAGCGCTATGCAGGGGCCGGCGGTGACCCGGAGCGGTCCCGGCGTGAGGCGGCATTGCGGGCGGGCCGGATGGTGCGCCGGTACTGCGCGGAGAACCGGCTCAATCGTCTGGGCACGCTGACCTACGCGGGTGCCGGATGTCACGACCCGCACCAGCTTCGCCGGGACGTCGGTGAGTTCTTCCGCTCCCTGCGGCGGCTGCTCGGCGGAGACCCGATGCCGTATGTCTGGGTGCCGGAGTGGCACAAGACCGGGCACGGGCTCCATGTGCACTTCGCGGTGGGCCGGTTCGTACCGCGCCGGTTGATCGAGGTGGCGTGGGGTCGCGGGTTCGTGCACATCAAGCTGCTGGGGCAGTTGCCGTCGGGCTCGACGGCGCGGGACGAGGCGCGGGTCGCGGCCCGCTACTTGTCGAAGTACGTGCGGAAGTCCTTCGATGCGCGCCGGATAGCGGGCCTGCACCGGTATGAGGTCGCGGAGGGATTCCAGCCGCCCGCGGTGAGCGTGCATGGGCGGACCGTCGATGACGTGCTCACACAGGCGATCGCGCTGATGGGGTCGGAGCCGACGGTGGTGTGGACTTCGGATGAGGCGATTGGCTGGCAGGGACCGCCCGCGGTGTGGGCGTTGTGGCCCTGAGTCGGGAGGAACTGCTCCGGCGGGTTGCCGCTTCGTGCGCAGAGTCTGGGGTGCCGCTCCACGTTGCGGACGCTTCTGCGGTTGCTGCTGTCGCTGCCCTACTGGGGGCGGTGCCGGCCGGATCGCGTGCGAACGCCCGCCAGGGCGAGCGCGCGTCCGGCCGGCACCGGTCACAACAGCCAGGACACCTGGACCCGGTCGGGGTCGAGCGCCTGAGCTCCGGCCTTGCCGGGGCCGATGGTGATGCTGCCGATCAGGGTGCGCAGGATGGCCGCCTGCCGGTCGAGGTTGAGGCGGATCCACCCGCGGCGTAACTGGTCCCCGGTGCCCAGGCCGGTCAGCGTGTCGGTTCGCGTGATGCGGGTCAGGCGGCGCTCGGTGTCTGCGATGCGGGACTCGACCGGGCCGCGGGCCTTCTCCCATTGCCGCCGGTCGATCTTGCGGCTGCCGAACTGTTCGGCCAGGTAGTCCAGGGTCTCCCGGTCCTCGGCCAGCTCGGCGGACAGTCGGGAGGCCTCGGCGTCACCGCTGCCGCGTCCGGCGATGGCGTCGGCGACGGCTGGGCTGTCCAGGCGGATGAGGACGTACTCGGTGAGCAGTGCCTCCAGTGGCGGGGCGGTCACGGTCAGGCGTCCGCAGCCGCGATGGTCGGGGCCGGACAGGCACACGTAGCGGCGGGAGTCCACGCGGCGGGAGGAGAACAGGGTGTTGCCGCACTTGCCGCAGCGCAGCAGCCCGGAGAGCAGGTATGCGCGCGGGGTGCGCCGTCCGCTGACCTTGCGGGACTCGATGGTGGCCAGGACCCGGCGGTGCAGGTCCTCGCTGATGATCGGCTTCCACACCGCCTTGCCGATCACTTCGCCGTTGTGCGCCCGCAAGCCCGCGGCGCGCGGGTTGGCCAGAACGAGCCGCAGGCTGTGGGTCTGCCACGGCACGCCCTTGACGCTTCGGATGCCGCGGGTGTCGAGATCGGTGCACATCGAACGCAGCGACTCACCCGCGACAAAGCGGGCGGCCATCTCGCGGATGATCTTCGCTTCGTCGGGGCGGTGGGTGATCGCGTCGTCCTCGAAGCCGAACGGGCGCAGGGACCGTCCGTGCGGCAGGCCCAGCTGGGCGTTCTGCAGCATCTTGCGCTTGACCCGGCGGCTCTTGGCGGCGCTCTCCCCGGCGGCGACTGCGCCCATGATCCGGGCGACGAGCAGCCCATCGCCGGTGCCGAGGTCGGCATCCCCGGTCACGAACCGCACCGCGCGCACTTTCGCCCGGTCCAGCGTCTCGAGGAACTCCTCGAGCTCGCGTGGACGCCGGGTCAAGCGGTCCAGGTGGTAGACGATCACCCCGTCGCGGATGCCGTCGGCCAGGTCGGCGAGCATCCGCTGATAGCCGGGCCGGGGCTTGCCGGAGTACGCGGAGAAGTCGTTGTCCACGTACTCCTCGCCGACCTGCCAGCCGAGGTCAGCGGCGAGCTTGCGGCAGTCCTCCAACTGGCGGCGGACGCCCAGGCCCTCGCCGACCTGGTCGCTGCTGATCCGGGCGTAGATCGCGGCGGACCGCGGTGCTGACATGGGTAGTCATACTAGGAACAGGTCAGGAACCTGTGCTGCCTGTGCCGGCACCACCACCGGCTCAAGACCCACGCCCCCGGCTGGCGGTTCGTCCTGCTCCCGAACGGTGTGCTGCGGGTGACCACCCCCGGCGGCATCACCCGCAGCACCCGGCCACCGGGCCTGCGCGACCGCATCGGGCAACGCGCCCTGCCCGGGCCACCACCGACACCAACCGAACCGGCGCCGTTCTGATCTGCGGGCGGCGGATGCGACACGTTGTTGCGATCCTCGTGCGTTCCGGTACGGCCGCGGCTGCCGTGATACCCATATGCGCTGGTCACCCACAAGGGTCGGCCCAGAAGTGCCGGCTCAGGTGGGGGGCTGGTCGTGCCGATGGGGAGATGTGATCGCAGGTCTGGTGCACCGAGTCGTCGCGGTGCTGCGACGGGGGGACGTCCTCCCGGGTGCGGCGCCGTCGTCCGACGACCCCGGTGCGCCCGCGACCGACCGGCGCGCGCTGGCTGCGCTGACGACCCGCTCGAGCCTGCGCGAGTTCACCTCGTCCGTCCCCGCGCTGCGGGAGGAGCTCATCAACCGGGCCCGGACTGCCGGCATGGCCGTCGCCGTGGTCGCTGCCGTCGCCGTTCCGGCCTGGACGGTGGTCGACCGGATCGCGGTGCCGCACCTGGCGGGAACCTTCCTGGCCGTCCGGCTGCTCGGGGATCTGCCGATGCTGTGGGTGATCTGGGCGCTCTGGCGTCTCCCCATCGGTCGGCGCCGCCCCGAGGTCCTGACCTTCGCGGTGCTCGCGCTCGTCCAGATCGAGATCGCCTGGATGATCGCCCAGACCCACGGCCACGAGTACTACCTGCTGGGATTCACGCTCGCCGTCTACGGCAGCGGGTGCATCCTCGTCGCCCGCCCCCGCTGGACCGCCGCGGTCGTCGCCGTCTCCTGGGTCTCCCTGGCCGTCTCGGCGATCACCCAGCCCGGCCGGCTCACGGCGAGCCAGCTCGTCAGCATCAGCGTCTTCCTGGGTACCGCCTCGGTCATCGGCATGCTGGCGCACCTCCGCCGGTACGCCCTCAACAACCGCGAGCTGGTCACCCGCGTGCGCCTCGAGCGGGAGCAGCAGCGGACCGGGGTGCTCCTCGCCCAGCTCGAGCG
>NZ_SPQM01000213.1 GCF_004570345.1 Blastococcus sp. CT_GayMR20
GATCTACGAGGAACCCGCCCCCGCCTCCCGGTCTTCGTCCGTGCGGCCGGTCCCCGCGCCGGGACGTCGGCCCCAGACCGTGGTCGCCAGCATCCCCCCGCCCGCGCCGCGCGCCCGGCCGCACGGCACCGGCGCCGTCGCCGCCGCGGACGGCCGGTCCTGACCCGGCCGGAGCCGCTCACCCCGCACGCGCTCGCCGGCCGCCTCGCCGCGCTGCTCGCGACGACCCCTCCCGGATCGGGCACGACGGCGCTCCGCGTGGCCGTGGACGGTCCGGACGTCGCCCGTCCCACCGAGCTGGCGACCGCGATCGCGGCCGAGCTCCCGGCACTGGGCCGCCCGGCCGTCGTCGTCCCGGCCGCGGGGTTCTACCGCCCCGCGTCGCTGCGGCTCGAGCACGGCCGGACCGATCCGGACGCCCGCTACACCGACTGGCTCGACGCCGGGGCACTCGCCCGTGAGGTGCTGAACCCCCTGGGCCGTGGCGGCACCGGCCGGTACCTGCCCGCGCTGTGGGACCTGGTGACCGACCGGGCGGTGCGGGCCCGGCCGCAGTCGATGCCGGACGGTGGGGTGCTGCTCGTGCCCGGGTCGCTGCTGCAGGGCGTGGGCCTGGCCTTCGACGTCGTCGTCCACCTGCGGGTCGCGCCGGCGGCCCGGCGTCGTCTGACCCCGCCCGATCAGGCGTGGGTACTGCCCGCGTACGACCGCTACGACGTCGAGGTCGATCCGGCCTCCCTCGCCGACGCCGTCGTCCTCGCCGACCACCCCGACCGCCCGGCGCTCCTGCTCGCCGGCCGCTTCGTCAGCTGAACTCGCCGGCCATCCAGCGGTCGAGGATGTGCCGGGCGATCGACACCGGCGGCGGCAGGACCCGGGGCCCGTCGCCCGAGCGCAGCTCGTCGCGGGTGAACCAGCGGGCCTCCTCGATCTCGTCCGGATCGAGCCGGAGGGTGTCGTCCCCCTCGGCGCGGGCGACGAACCCGAGCATCAGCGACTGCGGGAACGGCCACGGCTGGCTGCCGACGTAGGTGACGTCGGTGACCTGCAGGCCCACCTCCTCGGCGACCTCGCGCACGACCGCCGCCTCGGCGGACTCTCCCGGCTCGACGAAGCCGGCGAGGATCGAGAAGCGCCCGGGCGGCCACACCGCCTGCCGGCCGAGCACCACCCGGTCGGCCCCGTCGTGCACGAGCATGATCACGGCCGGGTCGGTGCGGGGGAAGATCTCCGCGCCGGTGGACGGGTCGCGCTGCGACCAGCCCGCCCGCTCGATCGTCGTGGCCGCACCCGACAGGGGGCTGAACCGGTTGCGCTCGTGCCACTCGAGGATGCCGATGGCCTGCACGAGCAACCCGGCGTCGAGGTCGCCGAGGTCGGCGCCCAGCTCGCGGAGCCCGGCCCAGGCGGCGACCGGCCGGCCGTTGACGGTGAGGGACCGTTCCCCGCGGACCGCCGCGTAGGGCACGCCGTCTGCCTCGCCGAGGTAGATGGCGCCGACGGGCAGCTCCGGCTGCTCGTCCCAGACGAGCTGCGGCCCGCCCGGCCCCTCCTGGACGGGGACGGCGCGCTTCCCGTCCACGGTCAGGACGCGGACCGCCCGCCCGCCGGTCGGGTCCGGCAGCGACCGCGACAGGTGACCCCGGTCGTGCGCGACCCTCGAGAGCACCGGGACGGCGCCGTTCGACGCCGGCGTGCCCGCGGGCCAGGCGGTCTCCAGTGCCGACCGCTGCTCCGGCGGCGGGTTGTCCGCCGCGGTGCTGCCTCCGGCGGGAACGCTCATGCCGAGGCACTTCCCCCGAGGGTGACCGGCGCGAGCGCGCGCAGCGGCTCGCCGACCTTGTCGGCGTCGCCGACGACCACGGCGGTCAGGGCGGAGGACGCCAGGTAGCGCTGCGACGCCTCCTGGACCTGGTCCACGGTGACGCCGGCCAGCGCCCGCTGGTGCTCGGCGAGCCAGTCCACGGGAAGCCCGGAACCGATCAGGGCGGACAGCGTGCTGGCAAGCCCCGCGTGGGTGGCCGTCGACAGGGCCATGCTCCCCAGGATGTAGCGCCGGGCGCCGTCCAGCTCGGCCTCCGTGACCGGGGTGAGGGCCATCCGGCCGAGCTCGTACCAGGTCTCCAGCAGCGCGGGCCCCGTCACCTCCGTGGCGACGTCGGCCTCGACGAGGAACGAGGACCCCGCGGTCTGGTGGTCCACCGAGCTGCGCGGGCTGTAGGTGTAGCCGCGGCGCTCGCGGATGTTCTCGACCAGGCGCGAGGAGAAGTACCCGCCGAAGATCATGTTCGCCAGGCGGACGGCGGCCAGATCCGGGTCGGTGCGCGACGGTGCCGGACCACCCAGGCGGAGGTTGGACTGCACGGCCCCCGGCCGGTCGACCAGTTCGATGCCGGACGGGTGCAGCTCGGTCGCGGGTGGTGGCTCGACGGCGGAGCCGCTGCCCGACCAGCCGGTCAGCGCATCGGCGACGACGTCCGCCACCGCCCGGGGGTCCAGGTCTCCGACGAGGACGAGCGTGCTGCCGGCGGGCAGGACGCGCTCGCGGTGCAGCGCCCGGAGTGACTCGCCGTCGACGGCCGCGACCAGGTCGGCGTCGGGCAGCGCGATCGCGTAGGGGTGGTCGCCGTAGCGGCGGGCGGCCAGTGCGGCCCGCGCGATGACGCCGGGCTGCGAGCGGGCGATGGCGATGCGCTCGGCCACCCGGTCGCGCTCGCCCTCGACGCGGTCGTCGGGGTAGGTGGCGTCGGAGAGCAGCTCGGCGAGCACGCCCAGCACGGGGGCCAGCCCGTCGGGCAACAGGGTGGTGGCCAGCAGCAGCCGGTCGGGGTCGCTGGAGACCGAGAGTTCGGCGCCGTGGCTCTGCAGCAGCTCCGCGATGCCGTTCTGGTCGTGCGACGTCGTCCCCATGAGGACGGCACCGGACAGGACCGCGCCGCGGGCGGTGTGCTCGTGCGCCGTCTGCGCACCGGACGCCGCGAACGGCACCCGCAGGCGGAGCTCGATCAGCGGGACGCCCGGACGCGGCACGACCACGACCCGCAGGCCGTTGGGCAGCGTCGACTCCGCGGCCACCGGAACCGGCTGTGGCCGCGGCTCGCCGAGCGGCGGGACGAGGGAGAGGTCCGGAGTCGTGGTCATCGCGGCCCTCCGGTGGCCCGCAGCTCCAGGACGGCCGCGGTCTCCGGGTCGAGACTGCGGGCGGCTGTCTGCACCTGGTCGGGGGTCACGGCGGCGAGACGGGCGGCGAGCTCACCGGCCAGCTCCGCGCGGCCGTGGATGAGCTCGGCGGCGGCGAACCCGAGCGTGCGCCCGAGCACCGAGTCGGCCTGGCGGAGCAGCTGGGCCTCCGTGCGGGCCTGCACCCGGCGCAGCTCGTCGACGCCGACGCCGTCGGTGGCGACGCGAGCCACCTCCTCGTGCACCGCGCCGAGCACGCGCTCCGGGGCGACGCCGGCGGGGTGGTGCACCTGGGTGGTGAGCAGGGTGGCGTCGCGGACGTCGAACGGGTCGCCGAACAGGCCGACGTAGCTGCTCTGCGCGATCGCGATGCGGTCGTCGTGGACGAGCCGGCGTTCCAGCCGCGACGCGTCACCCTCGCTGAGCAGCTCGGCCAGCAGGACCGTGCCGAGGTAGCTGTCGAAGTCGGCGATGGGGTCGGGCACCCGCCAGCCCAGCGCGAGCGCCGGCGCGGTGGCCAGCGGGTCCTCGACGACCGTCGAGCGGCCGGTGGTGGGCCGGGGCTCCCCGGTGTTCGGCACGGTCGGCACGGTGCGGGCGGGCACGGGGCCGAACCAGCGCTGGATCAGCCGCTCGGTCTCGGACACGTCGAGGTCGCCGCCGACGCACAGGACGGCGTTGCCCGGTGCGTAGTACCGGGAGAAGAAGTCGGTCGCGTCGTCGACGGTCGAGGACTCCAGGTCGACGAACGAGCCGTAGCCGTCGTGGGTGTTCGCGAAGCTCTCGAAGGCGATCTGCGGCAGCTGCAGCCAGGGGAAGGCGCCGTAGGGCCGGTTGAGCACGTTGACCCGGATCTCCTCCTTCACCACGTCGATCTGGTTGCGGAGGTTCTCCTCGGTGATCGCCGGGGCGGCCATGCGGTCGGCCTCGAGGAACAGGGCCCGCTCCAGCGCCTCGGCGGGCAGCGCCTCGTAGTAGTTCGTGTAGTCCTGGTGCGTCGAGCCGTTGAAGGTGCCGCCGGCGGCCTGGACGAGGCGGGCGTGCTCCATCTTCGGCACGTTGGCCGACCCCTGGAACATCATGTGCTCGAAGAGGTGGGCGAACCCGGTGCGGCCCTCCGGCTCGTTGCGCATCCCGACGTCGTAGAAGACGCTCACCGCCACGACGGGCACGCTGCGATCGGGCGCGAGGACGACGCGGAGGCCGTTGTCCAGGGTGAACCGCTCCACCGGGTGCCTCAGGGTCAGTTCGGCCCCAGCTGTAGTCACGAAAGCGACATTAACCGCGGAAGACCCGCGACCGTCGACCGCACCACCGTCCTGGCTCACCTGGTGTGGTCCTGGCTCACCGTCGACGCTGAGCCAGGACCCCTGACGATCAGGTGACCTGATCATCATCGAGGTCACAGCACGTCGACGGCTTCGAGCAGGCGGTCGATGACCCCGTAGAGCTCGGCGTGCGTGTTCGGGATCGAGATGTAGAGCAGCGCGGGCGCCGGGCGGCCGACGTCGATGAGCAGCAGCGCGGCGCGCTCGCCGGTCGCGTCGTAGCCGGCGACGTCCCAGGACAGCTGGAACTCGTAGAGGTAGGCGGCGTGCCCGTCCACGGTGCGCGCCTCCTCGCGGAGCACCCGCCGCTCGTTCGGTCCCGGGTAGTAGTTGCCCCGGACGCTGTCGGCGACGGCCGCGGTGGTCGACGCGAGTGTGGACGCGCCGGCCCAGCCGTAGTTCTCGGCCAGCGGACCGGAGGTGCACTGGGCGATGAAGACCGAGTTGTCGGGCGTGACCTCCTGGGTCGTGAAGTACTGACCGGCGATCGTGGTCACCTCCTCCTGCGGGAAGAGGTCGAACTCGTACCAGCCGTCGCCGAGGAACGGGTAGGAGATGCCGGCGTTCTCGTCGATGATCCGCACGGTGCCCGGCGCGAACGTCGGCCCGGCCGGCGGCTGCCCCGCCGAGGACGGCGTCGGGGTCGCGATGGGGTCCGCACTCCCGCCGGACCGCCCGATCACGACCCCGATGCCGATGACCAGCACGAGGACCAGAAGCGAGACGCCGACGATCCACCCGGTCCGGCTCCGGTCCGGGTCGCGGTCGCCGGACGACAGGAACTCCGTCGGCGCCGCGGGCGGCCGGCTCGGCGGGGCCAGCACCGGTGACGACTGGACGGCGACACCCGGACCAGCCGGCGTGGCGACGTCGGACCACGACGCACCGTTCCACCACCGCACCAATCCGGCCGTGCCGTCGGGATCGGGGTACCAGCCGGGCGGCGGGGCCGGCTGCGGGGATCCGGTCACGGCCCCACCCTAGGACGGCGACCGCCGCGGCCGGGCCACCCGGCGGTACCGTCGCCGCCCCATGACCGACCCGATCGTCGACACCGCCGTCGTGGCGCGGCTGCGCGCCGCCGGCTGCGTGTTCGCCGAGGACGAGGCACGCCTGCTGGCGGAGGCGGCGGCGACCCCGGACGCGCTCACCGCGCTGGTCGGCCAGCGGGTCGCGGGCCTCCCGCTGGAGCACCTCCTCGGGTGGGCGGAGTTCTGCGGCCTGCGCATCGCCGTCGATCCGGGCGTGTTCGTGCCGCGCCGGCGCACGGAGCTCCTGGTGCGGGAGGCCGCCGCTCGCGCGCCGTCCCGGCCCGTCGTCGTGGACCTGTGTTGCGGCTCGGGGGCGGTGGGCGCCGCGCTCGCCGCCGTCCTGGACGTCGCCGAGCTGCACGCCGCCGACGT
>NZ_SPQM01000214.1 GCF_004570345.1 Blastococcus sp. CT_GayMR20
GCGTGCGAGTGGTGGGGGGCAGGGGGTCCTCTCTCAGGGCAGCAGGGCGTCCTCGTCGAGGTCGTCGAACCCGGCGACCGCCACGTCGTCCGCGCCGGCACTGTCGAGCGCCTCGCGCACGACGGCCGCCGCCAGCCCACCGTTGTAGCCCTTCCGGGCGAGCATCCCCATCAGCCGGCGGGTGGCCGTGGCGCGGTCCACCCGGCGCATCGCGCCGACCTTTCGGTCGACGAGGCGCCGGGCGGCCGCCCGCTCGTCGTCGTCATCGACCGCTTCGACCGCCTCGGCGGCCACCTCGGGCTCGACGCCCTTGGCTCGCAGCTCCGCGCTCAGTGCGCGCCGGGCCAGGCCCCGCCCCGCCTGACGGGAGCTGACCCAGGCGCGGGCGAAGGCGGCGTCGTCGATCAGGCCGACCTCGGTGAACCGGTCCAGCACGGCCTCCGCCGCCTCGTCAGGCACGCCGCGCGCGGCGAGGAGGTCGGCGAGTTGGGAGCGGGTCTTGGGCGCTCCGGTCAGCGCCCGCAGGCAGATGCCGCGGGCGGCCGACTCGGGGTCACCCATGTCGTCCTCGGGAGAGCCGGGTACGACGTCCGGGTTCAAGGGATCGTCGCCCGGCCCGCCGGCCGGCCGGCGCGGACCCCGGCCGAAGCCGGAACCGCTCCGCCGGGAGGACTGGAAGGCCATCGGCCGGTCAGAAGTCGACGGGCGCGGCGGGGACGACCGGGGCGTCGAGCGTCGCGCCGATGCCGAGCTTCTCCTTGATCTTCTTCTCGATCTCGTCGGCGAGATCGGGGTTGTCCTTCAGGAAGTTGCGCGCGTTCTCCTTGCCCTGCCCGAGCTGGTCGCCCTCGTACGTGTACCAAGCCCCGGACTTCTTGACCATGCCCTGCTCGACACCGACGTCGATCAGGCCGCCCTCGCGGCTGAAGCCCTGGCCCCAGAGGATGTCGAGCTCCGCCTGCTTGAACGGAGCGGCGACCTTGTTCTTGACGACCTTGACGCGGGTGCGGCTGCCGACCGCGTCGGTGCCCTGCTTCAGGGTCTCGATACGACGGACGTCGAGGCGCACCGACGAGTAGAACTTCAGCGCCCGACCACCCGTCGTGACCTCGGGCGAGCCGTAGACGACGCCCACCTTCTCGCGCAGCTGGTTGATGAAGATCGCCGTCGTCCCGGAGTTGCTCAGGGCGCCGGTGATCTTGCGCAGCGCCTGGCTCATGAGCCGGGCCTGCAGACCGACGTGGCTGTCACCCATCTCGCCCTCGATCTCGGCGCGGGGCACCAGGGCGGCCACCGAGTCGATGACGATGACGTCGAGCGCCCCGGAGCGGATCAGCATGTCGGCGATCTCGAGCGCCTGCTCACCGGTGTCGGGCTGGCTCACCAGCAGCGCGTCGGTGTCGACGCCGATGGCGCGGGCGTACTCGGGGTCGAGCGCGTGCTCCGCGTCGATGAATGCGGCGATGCCGCCGGCGGCCTGGGCGTTGGCGACCGCGTGCAGGGCCACCGTCGTCTTGCCGGAGGACTCCGGGCCGTAGACCTCGATGACGCGGCCACGCGGCAGACCGCCGATGCCGAGCGCGATGTCGAGGGCGATCGAGCCGGTCGGGATGACCTTCATGGCCACCTCGGGGCTGTCGCCGAGGCGCATCACCGAGCCCTTCCCGAACTGCTTGTCGATCTGGGAGAGGGCCATGTCGAGGGCCTTGTCGCGGTCGAGCGTTGCCATGGTGTGCACCTTCGGTTCGCGGGAAGCGGGTCGGGTCCGACGCTAGGAGGAGGTACCGACAGTTTTCGGTTCGCGGGCGGACCTGTGGAGAGCCGACCGGCCTGTGGACGCCACTGTAGGACGAACAGGTGTTCGACTGCCAGGGCGACACGCCGCCTGTCCGGCGGAGCGCGCTCAGCGCTCCCTGGGCGGCACGTCGTACTCCTCGCAGATGGCCAGCCAGACCGTGCGGACCGGCAACCCGGCGTCGATCGCGTCCTGCGCGGTACGGCCGCCCAGAGCGGCGAAGACGTGGTCGCGGACGACCGCCTCGGCCCGCATCGGACCGAACTGGCGGGTCATCCGGGACCGGAAATCCTGCAGGCGCACCCGACGACGCTAACCCGCGCCGGCAACCGGCGGCCGCCTAGGCTCGCTCAGGTGATCCCCGGCACCGGCTCCAGCGGATGGGACCTCGTCGTCCAGATCGCCATCGCCCTGGCGCTCGTCGTCACGCTCGTCCTGATGATCAGGAACTACCGCGACCGCTGACGCGCACGCCCTGGAACCACACGAGCGCCAGAGGCAGCACCAGCGCGGCGGAGACGCCCGCCACCAGTCCGAATCCGCCGACCGCGAGCAGCGGCCCCCCGATGACGCCCGCCACCGCCGCACCCAGGCCCATGAGCAGGTCGGTCCCGCCCTGCGCCGTCGGGCGCACGTCGGGTTCGACCGACTCCGTGACCAGCGTCGAGCCGGCGATGAGCCCGCACGACCACCCCAGGCCGAGGAGGAAGAGTCCCGCCCCGAGCTGCCACGCGGCGCCCGGGGCGGCGGTCCCGGCCAGGGCCGCGGCCACCAGCAGCAGGCAGCCGCCGAACGCGACCGTCGCCGTCCGGCCGGCCCGGTCGGCCAGCAGCCCCACCAGGGGTGAGAAGAGGTACATGCCGGCGACGTGCACGCTGATCACCAGGCCGATGACCCGCAGCGTCGTCCCCTCGGTGCCACCGGCGTGGCCCATGTGCACCGGTGTCATGACCATGACCCCGACCATCACCGAGTGGGAGACCACGATGGTCGTGAGCCCCAGCCGGCCGGTCGACGAGGCCCAGACCGCGCGCACGGCCTGCCCGGTCGCCCGCCGCGGGCGCGGCCCGGTGCCGCCTCCGCCGATACGCCGGGCCAGCAGGAGCGGATCGGGCCGCAGCAGCAGTCCCAGCCCGGCGGCCACGAGGGCGAGGACGACCGCCGCCACCGCGAAGCCGCCGCCCAGGGCGGGCAGTCCGAGGCTGCGTCCCAGGTCGGCGCCCGGGCCCGCGAGGTTGGGGCCGAGCACCGAGCCGACCGTCGTCGCCCACACGACGAGGGAGAGGTCCCGGCCCCGCCGTTGCGGCGGCGCGAGGTCCGCGGCGGCGTAGCGCGCCTGCAGGCCGCACGCGGTCGAGGCGCCGAAGGCGAAGAGGCCGACGAGGAGCAGGGGCAGCGACGACAGCGCCGCGGCGGCCACCGTGACCACCGCACCGAGGACGGCGACGCCGTATCCCGCCGCCAGGCCCGCCCGGCGGCCACCGCGGTCGCTGATGCGGGCCAGCGGGACGGCGAGCACGGCGGCCCCCAGCACGCCGGCCGTCGTCCCGAGGCCGGCGGCACTGTCGGTGCCCGCGACGTCGCGGGCCAGCAGCCCGCCGACGGTGATCCCGACGGTGACGCCGAGCCCGCCGAGCGCCACTCCTCCGCTGAGGACGGCCACCGTCCGACGCTGCACGGCGACCACGTCGACGTCCGGGAGGGTCGCGCGTCCGGGACCGGGGCTGTGCACGGTCGGCAGTCTGCCCGACTCAGGCGGCGGCGCGCCGGTAGCCGCGGAACCGGTCGACCACGAACTCCTTGGGGTAGGGGCCCGGTGGCGGCGCGCCGTCCTCGGCGGGGAACGCGTAGGTGCCGAGCATGAACTGCATGGGGTAGCCCGGCGACTGCTCCATGACGGTCACCAGGGCGGAGTCGACGAAGAAGGCGACGTGGTCGGGCGTCCACTCGACGGCGTAGTCGTGGAACTCCCGCGCGTCGATCGGCAGGACGGGGCGGACGAAGTCATCGGTGATCGAGGGGTCACCGAAGGGGTGCAGGCCCATGCCCACGGCCGTGCTGCCCGCACCCACGTCGCGACCGAAGATCTCGAAGATGCAGATCTCGGCCGACTGCTGGGGCCGGTCCTCGAAGCCCACCATCCAGAGCGCCGCCATGCCGCTCGGGTCGTCCCCGACCCTGGCCCTCATCTCGAAGAAGCCGTACTGCGGGACGAAGAGGCGGACCTCGGGCTGCTCCTCGCGCACGACGACATCGGCCGAGAAGCGGATCTGACCGGCGCGGCTCCCCAGGCTGCCGGAGAACTCCCCCGTCTGGAGGCAGGAGGCGCGGATCCCGCCGTCGAACTCGGGGCACCACGGCGGCTGGTCCTGCTCGATCAGCAGGTGCAGCTTCCCGTCGGCGAGGCGGTAACGGGGAGCCGACCCGACCCGGGAGCTCCAGTGCGGCAGGTAGAAGGGGAACCACAGGGAGGTGTCCAGCCGGTCGCCCGAGAACTCCTCGTCGACGACGAGTTCGTAGCCGGCACGGGCGACCGGATCGATCAGCTCTCGACGGCCCACGGCCCTCTCCTGTCCCCGGACGGGTGGTGCGCGGGGACGAGCCCGCTCGGACCGGCGAAGTGTCGTACCCAGCAGGGACACTCGACAACGTGTCCGCTCTCGACCGGTTCTCCGACGCCACCAGGGCCTGGTTCACCGGTGCGTTCGTCCAGCCCACAGCGGCGCAGGAGGGGGCGTGGGAGGCGATCAGCAGCGGCGAGCACGCTCTCGTCGTCGCCCCGACGGGCTCTGGCAAGACGCTGGCCGCCTTCCTGTGGTCGCTCGACCGGTTGGCGGCCGACCCGCTGCCGGTGGAGGAGAAGGCCCGGTGCCGGGTCCTCTACGTCTCGCCGCTGAAGGCCCTCGCCGTCGACGTCGAGCGCAACCTCCGGGCGCCGCTGGCCGGCATCGGCCAGGCCGCCGCCCGGCTGGGGTTGGCCCGCCCCGAGATCCGGGTCGGCATCCGGTCCGGCGACACGCCCGCCGACGAGCGCCGCGCGTTCACCCGGCGGCCCACCGACATCCTCATCACCACCCCGGAATCGCTGTTCCTGCTGCTGACGAGCGCGGCGCGCGAGGCCCTGCGAGGCGTCGAGACCGTGATCGTCGACGAGGTGCACGCCGTCGCCGACACCAAGCGCGGCGCGCACCTGGCGGTCTCCCTCGATCGCCTCGACGAGCTGCTCGACCGGCCCGCCCAGCGCATCGGCCTCTCTGCCACCGTGCGTCCGATCGAGGAGGTCGCGACCTACCTGGCCGGCGGGCGCCCGGTCCGGATCGTGGCTCCCCCGTCGGTCAAGCGGTGGGACCTCTCGGTCGTCGTCCCGGTCGAGGACATGAGCGAGCTCGGCCGGCCGACCGGCGAGCTCGAGGGCTCCGCCGCCGGCAACCAGCCCCGGTCGTCCATCTGGCCGGCCGTCGAGGAACGCGTCCTCGACCTCGTCGAGGCCCACCGCAGCACGATCGTCTTCGCCAACTCCCGCCGCCTCGCCGAGCGCCTGACCAGCCGGCTCAACGAGCTCGCCTACGAGAGGGCCACCGGCGAACCCGTGCCTCCGGGCACGAACGCCGCCGCGCTGATGGCCCAGGCCGGCTCCGGCGGCGGGGTGCCCGAGGGCATCCAGCCGGTGGCCGCCGCCCACCACGGCTCGGTGTCCCGCGAGCAACGGGCGATCGTGGAGGAGGCGCTCAAGTCCGGACGACTGCCCGCGGTCGTCGCCACGTCGAGTCTGGAGCTCGGCATCGACATGGGGGCGGTCGATCTCGTCGTCCAGGTCGAGTCCCCGCCCACCGTCGCCTCCGGGCTGCAGCGGGTCGGCCGCGCCGGCCACCAGGTGGGCGCGGTCAGCCGGGGCGTCTTCTTCCCGAAGTACCGGGGCGACCTGGTCGAGACGGCGCTCGTCGCCGAGCGGATGAAGGCCGGCCTCATCGAGTCGATCCGCTACCTGCGCAACCCGCTCGACG
>NZ_SPQM01000215.1 GCF_004570345.1 Blastococcus sp. CT_GayMR20
GGCGGAAGGGGCTGAGGTTGGCGCTCATGTCGTCGTCTCTCCTTGACTATCCGGGACCGGGAGGGTCCCGGTGACACGGACGACGATCCGCGAGCTTCCGCAGGTCACCCGCTCGGTTTCCGCAAGACAACCGCAAGACCGGCAGAGCCTGGAAACGGCAGCTCAGGCCGTCAGTGCGCGACCCACGCCCGCACGGATCTCCCGTGCCAGCCCGGCCTCGGCCCGCTGGTCGGTGCGGACGACGACCACCCGCGGCCCGCCCTCGCCGAGCGCGGCGGCCAGCTCGTCCGGCGACGTGACGGACGACGACGCCCACCCCAGCGCCCGGGCCACGGCGACGAGGTCCCGGCCGTGCGGGGTCCCGAACACGCGCCGGTAGTCCCGGGCGTGCCGGTCCTCCCCCGGTTCCAGCTGGGCGAAGATCCCGCCGCCGTCGTTGTCCGGGACGACGACGGTCAGGTCGGGCACGGGCTCGCCCTCGCCCAGCAGCAGCCCGGTCAGGTCGTGCAGGAACGTGAGATCGCCGATCAGCGCGAAGGCGGGGCCGCCGTGGACCAGCGCCGCCCCGACGGCGGTCGAGACGGTGCCGTCGATCCCGGCCACGCCCCGGTTGGCGAGCACGGTGAGATCGCCCCGGGGCACGGCGAGACGGTCGACGTCGCGCACGGGCGTCGAGGAGCCGAGCACGAGCAGGGCGCCTGCGGGGAGGGCGGCGACGACGTCGCGGGCCAGGCGGGCGGCGGTCATCGCGGAGGAGCCGTCGAGGAGCCGGTCCACGGCGGCCCCTGCCACGGTCGCCGCCTCCCGCCACGCACCGTGCCACTGAGACGGCGCGGGAGCCGGCGCGCCGGCTGGCAGACCGCCCACCCAGGACGTCGACCGGCCGGCGTCCGCCCAGCGCGGGCTCCCGGCGAGCGTCTCCACGCGCACCGCGGGGTCGGCGAGCAGCGCCGAGACCGGGCGGGACAGGGTCGGCCTGCCGACGACCAGCACCCGGTCTGGGCGGTGGGCAGCCAGCCAGTCCTGGCATCCGAGGAGCAGCGCACCGCCGCGGACGGACGTCGCCCAGGCGCCGCTGGAGGGCTCGGCGGCCACCGGCCACCCGGCGTCCGTGGCGAGGGCGCCGGCCGCTGCGCCGAGTCGCGGCGGCACGTCCCCGACGACGACGAGGGTTCGCGCCGGCCCGCTGTCCCTGGCCTGGACGACGGCCCTGCGACCGCCGGTGGCCCACGGTGCGCCGTCCGGACGTCCGGCGAACGGCCCGGGGAGCCCGGGGTCCTCGTCGTCCGGCATCAGCGGCTCGCGCAGGCCGAGGTTGAGGTGCACCGGGCCGGGGTCGCCGGAGAGCGTGCCCGAGGAGGTGATGAGCGCCTTGGCGACCAGCGACCGCCAGTACCGGTTCTGCGCCTCCTCGCGGCCGGCCTCGGGCACCCCGACGTCGGCCGACCAGCGCACCGCCCCGCCGTAGAGGCCGGCCTGCTCGATGGTCTGGTTCGCGCCCGTGGCGCGCAGCTCCGGGGGCCGGTCCGCGGTGAGGGCCAGCAGCGGCACGCCGCTCGCGTCGGCCTCCAGCACCGCGGCGTGCAGGTGCGCCGCGGCCGTCCCCGACGTCGTCAGCACCGGCACCGGCCGGCCGGACGCCTTGGCCAGGCCGAGGGCGAGGAAGGCCGCCGTCCGCTCGTCGATCCGCACGTGCAGGCGCAGCCGGCCGTCCCGTTCCGCTGCGGCGAGGGCCAGGGCGACCGGCGCCGACCGCGAGCCGGGGGCGAGGACGGCGTCGGTGACGCCGCCGCGGAGGAGCTCGTCGACCAGGACGCGGGCGAACGCGGTGGACGGGTTCACGCGGCCTGCACCGCATCGAGCCGCGAACGCCAGCGCGCCTCGGTCGCGGGGTCCGCCGCCACCGCGTCCAGCCGGTCGGGCTCGGGACGGCACACCGGCAGCGCTCCGTCGACCGGCAGCAGCGGCGTGCTGGTCACGTCGTCGGCGAACAGCGCGACGGTCGCCAGCCCGCAGGCGAACGGCAGCTCGGGCAGCGCGGCGGCCAGCGCGACCCCCGCGGCGATGCCGATCGAGCTCTCCAGCGCGGAGGAGACGACGCACGGCAGACCGTGCGCGGCGGCAACCTCCAGCGCCGCCCGCACGCCCCCGAGGGGTTGGACCTTGAGGACGACGACGTCGCACGCCTCCCGCAGGTCCACCCGGAGCGGGTCGGCCGCGCGGCGCACCACCTCGTCGGCGGCGACGCGGACGTCGATCCTGCGGCGGAGGGCGACCAGCTCGTCGAGGGTCGCGCAGGGCTGCTCCACGTACTCGAGGCCGACCCGGTCCAGCTCGGCGATGCGGGCCACGGCGGTGTCGACGTCCCAGGCGGCGTTGGCGTCGACGCGGACGGCTCCGGACGGACCGAGGGCGTCCCGCACCGCCTCGACCCGCGCCAGGTCGTCGGCCGGCGTCTGGCCCGGCTCGGCCACCTTCACCTTCGCCGTGCGGCAGCCCGACGCCCGGACGATCGCGTGCGCCCGCTCCGCGTCGACGGCCGGCACCGTCACGTTCACCGGCACCGAGTCGCGCACCGCGGCGGGCCACCCGTCGACGGCCGCCTCGTGCGCGGCCGCCCACCACCGGCGGCTCTCGGCCACGTCGTAGTCCCAGAACGGGGAGAACTCCCCCCAGCCCGCCGGGCCGCGCACCAGGACGCCGTCACGGACGTCGATGCCGCGGAAGCGGGTGCGCAGCGGCACCCGGTACACGGCGGTGATCACACCGGCCAGCGTAGTTCGGCAGGGCCGTACCCTTGCCCGTTGTGGCCAGGCACCTCACTCTCGTGGGCGCGCCGGACCTCTCCGAGGACGTGGTGCGCGCCGCGCTGAGCGGCACCGCGCCGCTCGCCGTCCTCCCCGCCGGCCCCGCCGCCGTGGTCGAGGCCGCCCGCCGGGTGCTGCGTCCCGACGACCCCCTCGAGGACGGCGCCGACCTCGTCGTGGTCACCTCCGGGTCGACCGGCGGCGGCCGCGGGGTGCTGCTCTCCTCCGCCGCCGTGCAGGCCTCGGCCGCGGCCACCCTGGACCGGCTCGGCGGACCGGGCAGCTGGCTGCTCGCGTTGCCCGTCTCGGCGATCGCCGGCCTGCAGGTGCTGTGCCGCAGCGTCCTCGCCGGCCGGTCCGCCACCGTCCTCCAGCCGGACGAGACGCTGACCGCGGCGGTCGCCCGGCTGCCCACCGGCCGCCGCTACACCTCGCTGGTGCCCACGCAGCTGCGCCGCCACCTCGACGCCGAGCCCGCGGCCCTGCGCGCCTTCGACGCGGTCCTGGTGGGCGGTGCCGCGACCGACCCCGCGCTGCTCGCCCGCGCGCGGGCCGAGGGCGTCGCCGTCGTGACGACGTACGGGACGACCGAGACCGCCGGTGGGTGCGTCTACGACGGCGTCCCCCTGGACGGCGTCCGCGTGCGCGTGGCCGGCGGGATCGAGCTGGCCGGTCCGGTGCTCGCCTCCGGCTACCGACTGGACCCGGAGGCGACCGCGGCCGCGTTCCGCGACGGCTGGTTCGTGACCCGCGACGCCGGGAACCTGGACGGCGACGGCCGGCTCACCGTGCACGGCCGGCTGGACGACGTCGTGATCAGCGGCGGGGTGAACGTCGCACCTCAGACCGTCGAGGCGGTCCTCAGGGAGCACCCCGACGTCGCGGACGCCGTCGTGTTCGGCCGCCCCGACGACGAGTGGGGACAGCGGGTGGTCGCGGCGGTCGTCCCGGCGCCCGGCGCGGACCCGGCCCTGCCCGCGCTCCGGTCCTGGGTGGGCGAGCGGCTGGGCGCCCCCGCGGCCCCGCGCGAGCTGCACGTGGTGGCCGCCGTGCCGCTGCTCCACACGGGCAAGCCGGACCGGCGGGCGGTCTCCCGGGCGGTGCTGGGTTGATGGCGACCCCTGCGCAGTGGCTGGCCGGCGCCCGCCCGCGGACGCTGCCGGCCGCGGTGGCCCCCGTGCTCGTCGGCACCGGGACCGCGATCGCGCTGGACGGCTTCCGGCCGCTGCCCGCCGTCCTCGCGCTGGTCGTCGCGCTCGCGCTCCAGGTGGCGGTGAACTACGCCAACGACTACTCCGACGGCCGCCGCGGCACCGACGCCGACCGCGTCGGCCCGATGCGGCTCGTGGGCTCGGGGGCCGCGCCGGCGCGGCAGGTGCTGGTCGCGGCCGGACTCGCGTTCGCCGTCGCCGGGATCGCGGGGCTGGCCCTGGCCGCGCTGTCGAGCTGGTGGCTGGTCCTCGTCGGCGCGGTCTGCATGGTCGCGGCGTGGACCTACACCGGCGGACCCCTGCCGTATGGCTACCGCGCGCTCGGCGAGGTCTTCGTCTTCGTGTTCTTCGGCCCGGTCGCCGTCGTCGGCACCACCTTCGTGCAGACCCGGACGCTGCCGGCCCTGGCGTGGGCCGTCTCGGTGCCGATCGGCCTGCTGATCGTCGCGATCCTGGTGGTCAACAACCTCCGTGACATCGCCGGGGACGCGGCCGTCGGCAAGCGGACCCTCGCCGTCCTGCTCGGCGAGCGCGCCACGCGGTTCACCTTCGTCGGGCTGTTCGTCGTCGCGTTCGCCGTCGTCGCCGCCGTCGGCGTCACCCGCCCGTGGGCGCTGCTCGGGCTCCTGGCCGCGCCGCTGGCGGTGCCGCCGGCACGGACGGTGCTCTCCGGCGGCCGGGGTCCGACCCTCATCGGCGCGCTGCAGGGCACCGGGCTGCTCACGCTGGCGACCGGCGTCCTCCTCGGCGCGGGCCTGGCCCTCAGCGGCTGACCCCGCCCTCCTCGGTCCCGCTCAGCCGGGTGCGGAGGTCCTCCTTGGCCGTCCTCCGGGCCTCGCTGCGGGCGGCGAGGGCCGCCGTCAGGCGGTCGCGCGAGGGTCGCAGCAGCAGGTAGGAGACCGGCATCGACAGCAGGAGCCCGAAGAGCAGACCCGGGAAGCTGCCGAGGCCGACCAGCCACAGCAGGAGGACCAGCGCCGCGGCGATCGCGAACCGGCCGACGGTGTACATCACCAGCCAGGGCAGCACGCGGGGCGGCGCCCCGGACGGACCCGCCTGAGACTCAGCCATGACGGCCCTCCCATTTCGTGGACAGCACGACGGTCGTGCGCGTGCGCGCGACGCCCCTGATCCGGTTCAACGCGTTGACGGTGGCCTCGAGTGCCGGGATGTCGGTCACGCGGACCTTGAGCACGTAGCCCTCGCTGCCGGCCACCCGCCAGCAGTCCTCGATCCCGGGGACCTCGCGCATGGCCGCCTCCAGCCCGGTGTCGTCGACGGAATCGCTCTCGATGACGCCGATCAGCGCGGTGACGTCCAGCCCGACCGAGGGCGGGTCGACGACGGCGCGGTAGCCGGTGATGACCCCGGCCGCCTCCAGCTTGCCCACCCGCTCGTGCACGGCCGGCGAGGAGAGCCCGACCTGGCGGGCGAGCTCGGCGTAGCTGGCGCGGCCGTTGGCCCGCAGGAGGTCGATCAGCTGTTGGTCCACGGCGTCGATGACCGTCCTCCTCCCGCTCGGGGGCCGACCCCGCATCCGGGTACGGCCGTCGGCGAGAAGTATCCGGACGGACGTACGCTGGACATGTCGAGGGGGTGGAACGGTGGCGTTCCTGGTTGTGCTCGTGATCGCGGTCGTGGTCGTCGTGCTGGTCATGCGGGCTGCGGCCGCCCCGGGGAGGCCCGGTGGCGGCCTCCGCGCGCCGCGTGCGGCCCGTCCCCGGCCGCAGCGGCCGAG
>NZ_SPQM01000216.1 GCF_004570345.1 Blastococcus sp. CT_GayMR20
CCCAGTGCGTTCTCCGGCTCCGCGCTGACCGCCTCCGGGGAATGGAACTTCGTCAGCTCGAGCCGGCCGTGGCCGTCCGGGGTCCGCATCATCGCGATGTCGACCCGGACGCCGTCGAGCCCGTTGAACCCCGGAGCGCCGGGGCGCCGTCCCGCTCCGATGCCGGCGGCCAGGGCGTCGTCCTCGTCGGCGTAGCGCGCCGCCACGCCCGCGAGCGTGGCGGCCACGGCGCGCGCCCCGTCGGCCAGCAGCTCCTCGGCGGTCGCCCAGGCGAGCGCACAGCACTGGGCCGTCCAGCCCTCGTCCCCGCCCAGCGCGGTGGCGAAGGACCGGCCGGTCGACCGGCAGAGCTCGGCGTCGCCGGCGAGCTGCCCGGCCAGGACCCCGAGCTCGGTCGCCAGTGCGTGCAGGGCGGCCGGCTGGACCGAGAAGGCTTCCAGGGGTGAGGACATGCGGCGACGCTAGGAGCGGGCGCCCCCGCTCCGTGCGCCGACGTCCACAGCCGACGACGACGTCCACATCTCCCCCGCGATCCTTCGGCCGGGTTCCTGCCGACCGGAGGATCGCGGGTGTGCGGAGATCAGGGAGCGGTGACCTTCAAACCGCTCGAGGCGTCGCTGGCGGCACCGCCGACGACGACCGACCGGCGCTTCGAGACGACCACCGCGGCCACGATCACCACGACCGCGGCGATCGCGATCGCGACGCGGAGACCGGTGTTGGAGTCGTCGCCGACGGACATGGTGACGACGGCCGGCGCGATGATCAGGGCGACGAGGTTCATCACCTTGATCAGCGGGTTGATCGCCGGGCCGGCGGTGTCCTTGAACGGGTCGCCCACGGTGTCGCCGATGACGGTCGCGGCGTGCGCCTCGCTGCCCTTTCCGCCGTAGGCGCCGTCCTCGACCATCTTCTTCGCGTTGTCCCAGGCGCCGCCGGAATTGGCGAGGAACACCGCCATCAGGGTGCCGGCCGCGATCGCTCCGACCAGGTAGGCCGCCAGCGGGCCGATGCCGAGGCCGAAGCCGACCGCGACCGGGGCGAGGACGGCGAGCAGACCCGGCGTCGCGAGCTCCCGCAGTGAGTCCTTGGTGCAGATGTCCACCACGGCGCTGTAGTCCGGGCGCTCGGTGTAGTCCATGATCCCGGGCCGCGTGCGGAACTGCTCGCGCACCTCGAAGACCACCCGGCCGGCGGCCCGTGAGACCGCGCTGATGGCCAGGCCGGAGAAGAAGAAGACCACCGCCGCCCCGAGTACCGCGCCGACGACGTTGTTCGGGTTCACCAGGCTGAAGGCGTCGCCGAGGGTCTCGCCGGCCTCGTCGAGGGCGACCCCGACCTGGGCGTTGTAGGACCCGAAGAGCGCGGTGGCGGCCAGGACCGCCGTCGCGATCGCGATGCCCTTGGTGATGGCCTTCGTGGTGTTGCCGACGGCGTCGAGGTCGGTGAGGGTGCGGGCGCCCTCCTCGTCGATGTCACCGGACATCTCGGCGATGCCCTGCGCGTTGTCGCTGACCGGGCCGAACGTGTCCATCGCGACGATCACCCCGGCGGTGGTCAGCAGACCGCAGCCGGCCAGCGCGACGGCGTAGAGCGCGGCGCCGCCACCGATGAGGAACGCCCCGTAGACGCCGGCGCCGATGAGCAGGGCGGCGTAGACGGCCGACTCCAGGCCGAGCGAGATCCCGGAGAGGATCACCGTGGCCGGGCCGGTCAGCGAGCTGCGGCCGATGTCCTTGACCGGCTTGCGGCTGGTCTCGGTGAAGTAGCCGGTGAGCTGCTGGATGGTCGCGGCGAGCACGACGCCGATGAGCACCGAGACGAACCCGAGGACCTGCGGGCTGACCGACAGGTCGGAGACCTCGGCGATGCTGGGCAGGTAGGTGAAGGAGGCCGCGGCGACGAGCACGAGGGAGACCGCGGCGGAGGTGAAGAAGCCCCGGTTGATCGGGACCATGCCGCTGGAGTCGGTCTTGCTCGGCCTGGTGGCCAGGACGCCGACGACGGAGGCGATCACGCCGATCGCGGCGACCAGCAGCGGGAAGACCATGCCGACGTTGCCGAAGAAGACCTGTCCGAGGATCAGGGCGGCGACCAGGGTGACGGCGTAGGACTCGAAGAGGTCGGCGGCCATGCCGGCGCAGTCGCCGACGTTGTCGCCCACGTTGTCGGCGATCGTCGCGGCGTTGCGCGGGTCGTCCTCGGGGATGCCCGCCTCGACCTTCCCGACGAGGTCGGCGCCGACGTCGGCCGCCTTCGTGAAGATGCCGCCGCCGACACGCATGAACATGGCCAGCAGGGCGCCACCGAAGCCGAAGCCCTCGAGCACGATCGGCGCGGTCTCGTCGAAGAGCAGCAGGGCCAGTGCCGAGCCGAACAGGCCGAGCCCGATCGTGATCATGCCGACGACGCCACCGGTGCGGTAGGCGATGCGGAAGGCCGGCTGGTAGCCGCCGCCGCGCGCCGCGGCCGCGACCCGGACGTTGCCGCGGGTGGCCAGCGTCATCCCGATGAAGCCGACGGACGCCGAGAACAGCGCGCCGACGAGGAAGAACACGGCCCGGCCGATGCGGGTCTCCCAGCCGCCCTCGGCGACGGGGAGGACGAGCAGGAGCAGGAACACGATGACGGCGAAGACGCCGAGCGTGCGGAACTGCCGTCTGAGGTAGGCCGCCGCGCCTTCCTGTACCGCCTGGGCGATCTCACGCATCTTCACCGTGCCCTGGTCGGCGGCCATGACCGCCTTGACCAGGAAGGCGGCGAAGCCCAGGGCGGCAAGGGAGACGACGAGGACGATGGCAACCAGGGCCATGTCCCCGCCGGACAGCGAACTTTCCGGCATGTGTTCCTCCAAGCGGTCGACGGCCGCCGGGAGGCGTCCTGCACCCCGGATCGGCAAGCATCCGCCCGGCACGCGGGAAGCCCCACGCACCGGACGCGGCGCGAGTGTAAGGGAGGTCACAGACCGTGTAGACGTCCACGACGTTTTGTAGCCCGGATCACATCGGTGGGATTCCGGTCGCCCGCGGATCGCCGAGAGGTGTGACAGTGGTGTCGTGACACTCGTCCACCCCGCCGAGGTGCTGCCCGGCGCCGACCTCCTGGCGTCGGTGCTGGCGGGCACGGACGAGGAGGAACAGCCGGTCACGCACGTGCACCACGTGCCGGTCCGGGTCAGCAGCACGCTGCCGTGGCCCCAGTGGGTCAGCGCCCCGTTGCGGAGCCGGCTGGAGGAGCGGGGGGTGCTGGCGCCCTGGCGGCACCAGGTCGACGCCGCCCAGCTCGCCCGGGACGGCCGACACGTCGTCGTCGCGACCGGGACGGCGTCGGGCAAGTCGCTGGCCTACCAGCTGCCGGCCCTGACCCGGCTCGCCGAGGACCCGCGCGCCTGCGTGCTGTACCTCGCGCCCACGAAGGCGCTGGCCCGCGACCAGCTCGCCTCGGTCGCGGCGCTGGCCGATCCCTCGGTCCGACCGGCTGCCTACGACGGGGACACCCCGGGTGAGGAACGGGACTGGGTCCGCCGGCACTCGCGCTGGATCGTGACGAACCCCGACATGCTCCACCGGGGGATCCTGCCGGCGCACCAGAAGTGGTCGAGCACGCTGCGGCGGGTCGCCTACGTCGTGATCGACGAGTGCCACGCCTACCGCGGGGTGTTCGGCTCGCACGTCGGGCACGTGCTGCGCCGGCTCCGCCGGATCTGCCGCCGCTACGGGGCCGAGCCGGTCTTCGTGCTGGCCTCGGCCACGGTCGCCGACCCCGCGGCCGCGGCCACGCGCCTGGTCGGTGCGCCGGTCGAGGCGGTCACCGTGGACGGCTCGCCGCGTCCCGGTGCGACCTTCGCGCTGTGGGAGCCGCCCCTGACCGAGCGGACCGGCGAGCACGGCGCACCGCTGCGGCGGTCCGCGGCCTCCGACGCCGCCGGCCTGCTCGCCGACCTCGTCGAGCGGGGTGCCCGGACGCTGGCGTTCGTGCGTTCCCGGCGCAGCGCGGAGTCGGTGGCCGAGCAGGCGCGCAGGCTGCTGCACGACCGGGGGCGGAACGACCTGGTGCGGCGGGTGGACTCCTACCGCGGCGGCTACCTGCCGGAGGAGCGGCGCGAGCTGGAGCGGGCGCTGTCGGCCGGCGACCTGCTGGGCGTCGCCACGACCAACGCCCTGGAGCTCGGCATCGACATCGCGGGCCTCGACGCCGTCGTGCTCGCCGGCTACCCGGGCACCCTCGCCTCGCTGTGGCAGCAGGCCGGGCGCGCGGGGCGGGCGCAGAAGGAGTCGCTGGTCGTCTTCGTCGCCCGCGACGACCCGCTGGACCACTACCTGGCCCACCATCCGCGGGCGGTGTTCGGCCGCCCGATCGAAGCAACCGTGACCGACCCGGGGAACCCGTACGTCCTCGGCCCGCAGCTGTGCTGCGCCGCGGCCGAGCTGCCGCTGCGGCCGGAGGACCTGCCCGACTTCGGCGGTCCGGCCGCGGAGGCCCAGCTCGAGGAGCTCGTGGCGGCCGGACAGCTGCGCCGCCGCCCCGCGGGCTGGTACTGGGCCGGGCGGGGACGCCCCGACGTCGACATCCGCGGCAGCGGCGGGGAGCCGGTGGCCATCATCGAGGCCGAGACCGGCCGGCTGCTCGGCACCGTGGACGCCGACGCCGCGCACTCCACGGTGCACGACGGCGCCCTCTACGTGCACCGCGGCGACACCTTCGTCGTCGACGAGTTCGACGTCGAGGACGCCTGCGCCGTCGTGCACGCCGAGAGCCCCGACTGGACGACGGTCGCCCGCGACGTGACGGACCTCGGCATCGTCTCCGTCGACGTCACCCGCCGGCTCGGCACCGTCACCGCGCACACCGGGGTGGTCGACGTGACCAACCAGGTCGTGGCCTACCAGCGACGGCGGCTCGGCACCGGCGAGGTGCTCGCCGAGTTCCCGCTCGACCTCCCGGCGCGGCAGCTGCGGACGCGCGCCGTGTGGCTGACCTTCGACGACCGGGCCATCGAGCACGCCGAGCTGGACGAGGTGGAGGTGCCCGGGTCGCTGCACGCCGCGGAGCACGCCGCGATCGGCATCCTGCCGCTGCTGGCGACCTGCGACCGGTGGGACCTCGGGGGGCTGTCGACCGCCCTGCACCCGGACACCGGGACCGCGGCGATCTTCGTCTACGACGGCCACCCGGGCGGTGCCGGCTTCAGCGAGCGCGGCTACGCGGTCCTGCGACGCTGGCTGCAGGCCACGCGCGCGACCGTGGCCAGCTGCGAGTGCGAGAGCGGCTGCCCGTCGTGCGTGCAGTCGCCCAAGTGCGGAAACGGCAACGACCCCCTCGACAAGGCGGGGGCGGTGCGAGTGCTCGATGTCGTCCTCGACGAGCTGGCCGCCGATGAGGGGCCCCTCGACGACTCCGGCGAGGACCCCACCCGCTGACCGGGTCTCGGCGACCGGACCGGCGCGCGCCCGGGCGGTCGCGGAGTGGACGCCGAGCCGGCCCAGCTCCAGCCGCACGCTGACCTCGACGTCGGCGATCCCGTCCGCCCCGACGACGCAGGACGTCAGGTCGGCGCCGTTGGCGGCCGCGACCTCCACCGCCCGGGAGCACCCGTCGGCCAGCCCCTGCACCGCCTCGCCGGCGGCGGCCAGCGCGGCGAGGTCGGCGGCGGCCGTCGCCCGGTGGCGGGCGGTGACCGCCAGGCC
>NZ_SPQM01000217.1 GCF_004570345.1 Blastococcus sp. CT_GayMR20
CCGCGGCCGGTGCTCCGGCTGCGCCGGCCACCCCCCGTCCGGCGACCCCCCGTCCGGCAGCCGCCGGTGGGGGCGCTCCTGCGGGCGCCGGTCCGCGTCCGGGCCCCCGCCCGGCACCGCGTCCCGGTAACAACCCCTTCAGCTCGCCGCGTCCGGCTGCACCCCCCGCCGCCGCTGCCGGCGCTGGTCCTGCCGCCGGTCCTCGTCCCGGTCCGGCCACGCCCGGTCCGCGTCCTGCGCCCGGAGCCCCGCGTCCGGCCGCCGCTGGTCCGGGCGGTCCCCGTCCCGGTCCGGGCGGTCCGCGTCCCGCTCCCGGTGCCGGCGGTCCCCGTCCGGCTCCCGGTGCCGGTGGTCCACGTCCGAACCCGGGCATGATGCCGCAGCGTCCCTCGCCCGGCATGATGCCCGGCCGGGGCGCTCCTGCCGGTCGTCCCGGTGGCGGACCCGGCGGCCCTGGCGGCGGCCGTGGTGGCCCCGGCGGTCGTCCCGGTGGCCCCGGTGGTGGCGGCGGTGGCGGTGGCTTCCGTCCCGGTGGTGGCGGCGGTGGCGGTGGCGCTCCCGGCGCCGGCGCGCCCGCCGGTGGTGGCTTCCGTGGCGGCGGCGGTGGTCGTGGCCGCGGTCGCGGCGGCTCGGGTGCCGGCACGGCCGGTGCCTTCGGCCGCCCTGGTGGCCGCGGTCCGGTCCGTGGGCGCAAGAGCAAGAAGCAGCGGCGTCAGGAGTTCGACTCCATGGCGGCGCCCAGCATGGGCGGCGTCAGCCTGCCCCGTGGCAACGGCCAGACCGTCCGGCTGCCCCGTGGTGCCTCGCTGACCGACCTGGCCGAGCGGATCAACGCCGAGCCGGCCGCGCTGGTCACCGCCCTGTTCCACCTGGGCGAGATGATCACCGCGACGCAGTCGGTGAACGACGAGACGCTGCAGCTGCTCGGCGCCGAGATCGGCTGGGACATCCAGGTCGTCAGCCCCGAGGACGAGGACCGCGAGCTCCTCGAGACCTTCGATCTCACCTTCGGTGACGAGGAGGGCGACGAGGAGGACTGGTCGTCCCGTCCGCCGGTCGTGACCGTCATGGGTCACGTCGACCACGGAAAGACGAAGCTCCTGGATGCGATCCGCCACGCCAACGTGGTGGCCCGCGAGGCCGGTGGCATCACCCAGCACATCGGCGCCTACCAGATCGTCACCGAGCTCGAGCACAACGAGCGACCGATCACCTTCATCGACACCCCGGGTCACGAGTCGTTCACCGCGATGCGTGCCCGTGGCGCGAAGGTGACCGACATCGTCGTCCTGGTCGTGGCGGCCGACGACGGCGTCATGCCCCAGACGGTCGAGGCGCTCAACCACGCCCAGGCCGCCGACGTGCCGATCGTGGTCGCGGTCAACAAGATCGACAAGGAGGGGGCCAACCCCGCCAAGATCCGTCAGCAGCTCACCGAGTACGGCCTGGTGGCCGAGGAGTACGGCGGCGACACGATGTTCGTCGACGTCTCCGCGACGACCCGTCAGGGCCTCGACGAGCTGCTCACGGCGATCCTGCTGACGGCCGATGCCTCGCTGGACCTGCGCGCGAACACCGAGCAGGACCCGCAGGGTGTGGTCATCGAGGGCAAGCTGGACAAGGGCCGGGGCCCCGTCGCCACGGTGCTGGTCCAGCGCGGCACGCTGCGCCAGGGCGACTCGATCGTGGCCGGCGACGCCTACGGGCGCGTGCGGTCGCTGCTCGACGAGCACGGCAACAAGCTCAAGGAGGCCCTGCCCGCCCGTCCGGTGCAGGTCGTCGGTCTGACCTCGGTGCCCCGCGCCGGCGACACGTTCCTGGTCGTCGACGAGGACCGGGTGGCCCGGCAGATCGCCGACCGCCGCCAGGCCCGCATCCGCAACGCGCAGAACGCATCCATGCGCAAGCGGATCAGCCTGGAGGACCTCGACGCCGCCCTCAAGGAGACCCGTCAGCTCAACCTGATCATCAAGGGCGACAACTCGGGCACCGTCGAGGCGCTCGAAGAGGCGCTGATGAAGATCGAGGTCGACGACGACATCTCGCTGCGGGTCATCCACCGCGGCGTCGGCGGGATCACCAAGAGCGACATCGACCTGGCGCTGGCCGACGACGTCATCGTCCTGGGCTTCAACGTCCGGGCCGAGGGTCAGGCCACCGAGCTCGCGAACCGCGAGGGCGTGGACGTCCGGTACTACACGGTCATCTACCAGGCCATCGACGAGATCGAGGCCGCTCTCAAGGGCATGCTCAAGCCCGTCTACGAGGAGGTCCAGCTCGGTACGGCGGAGGTCCGCGAGGTCTTCCGGGTGCCGAAGATCGGCAACGTCGCCGGTTCGCTGGTCCGCAGCGGCACGATCGTGCGCAATTCGAAGGCACGGCTCATGCGTGACGGTGCCGTGGTCGCCGACAACCTGACGGTGGAGTCCCTCCGCCGGTTCAAGGACGACGCGACCGAGGTCCGCGAGGGCTACGAGTGCGGTATCGGCCTGGGGTCGTTCAACGACATCAAGGTCGACGACGTGATCGAGACGTTCGAGATGCGGGAGATCCCCCGCACCTGAAAGAGGACCCCGTCCTCCTCACACCTCGCAAGCTCGGCGTGAGCCCCTGGACGGGGCCGACAGCGGGGAGGCGATGAGCGTGTTCACCGGCACGCTCATCGCCGACCTGCTGCTGGGCGACGTCCACTCGCTCAAGGGCAAGCGCGCCGTCGTCCGGCCCATCGTGGCCGAGCTGCGGCGCCGCTTCGCCGTGGCCGCCGCGGAGGTGGGAGACCAGGACGTGCACCGCCGGGTGCAGGTCGGCGTCGCCACCGTCGCGGGGGACGCCGGGCAGGTCTCCGACGTCCTCGACGCCTGCGAGCGGTTGCTGGCCGACCGTCCGGAGGTGACGCTGCTGTCGACACATCGGCAGCTCTTCAGCGACACGGACTGATGAAGGACCCCCTGCCCCCCGCTCGCACGCTCGCGGCGGGCCCCTGCAGGGGGCCGCCCGCCCCGGCGTCGTCCGACGCCCCGACTCCAGGAGGTCCCGATGGCCGACCCGGCCCGCGCCCGCAAGCTGGCGGTCCGCATCCGTCAGATCGTGTCCCACGCGATCGAGATGCAGATCAAGGACCCCCGACTGGGCATGGTCACCGTCACCGACGCCAAGGTGACCGGAGACCTCCGTGAAGCGACGGTGTTCTACACCGTCTACGGCGACGAGACCCAGATCGCCGACTCGGCGGCGGCGCTCACCAGCGCGACCGGGATCCTCCGCGCGACCGTCGGCAAGCAGACCGGCATCAAGTTCGTGCCGACGCTGACCTTCGTGGCAGACATCGTCCCGGACACCGCGCGCGAGCTCGAGGAAGCCCTCGAGCGTGCGCGGCACGCCGACGCCGAGCTCGCCCGTGCCCGTGAGGGCGCGCAGTACGCCGGCGACGCCGACCCCTACCGCAAGCCGGCGGAGGACGACGAGGACACCGACGGCGACACGGTCGTCGCGTCGACTGCCGATGAAGGGGTCGACGACGCCGTCCGGACCAGGAGTGCTCTGTGACCGAGAACGACCCCGATCCTTTCGAGCCCGACGAGGGTCAGGGCACGTCCGTGCTGGGTGGCCGCAAGGCGCCCGACGCGGGGGACCCCACCGACGGCGGCAAGCACGGCGAGATCGGCTCCGCGCCGAGCATCACCGCCGACGAGCCGGACGCGGGTGGTTCCGGGTATCCCGTCGGGGGTGGCCGGGTCGAGGAGGAGCAGAACGCTCCACCGGTCGCCGATCCCGGTCCGGATGCCTGATCCGCGATGACGCTCTCCACCAGCCGGGCCGCCCGCACCGTCGCCTCGGTGCTGGCCGAGGCCGCCGACTCCCGTGCCACGGTCGTCCTGTCCGGGCACGTGCAGCCCGACGCCGACGCCCTGGGCAGCACGCTGTCCCTGGCCGAAGGGCTCCGCCGTCGGGGTGCCCGCGTCCTGGCGACCTTCCCCGACCCGTTCACGCTGCCGTCCTCGCTGGGCTGGCTGCCAGGGGCGGAGGGTCTCGTGCCGTCGTCCTCGGTGCCGTCGTCCCCGGACGTGTTCGTGAGCCTCGACGCGGCCTCTCCCGGTCGGCTGGGCGAGCTCGCGGTGCTGCTGGAGAACGCCGGGACCTCCGTGGTCATCGACCACCACGCCAGCAACCCCGGCTTCGGCGACGTGTGCCTCGTCGACGGCGGTGCCCCGGCGACGGTGTCGCTGGTGGCCGGGCTCCTGGACGATCTCGGCGTCGCGCTCGACCCGCAGCTGGCCACCCTGCTGTACGCCGGGCTGGCCGCCGACACCGGCTCCTTCCGCTTCGGCAACACCCGGCCGGACACCCACGAGCTGGCCGCGCGGCTGCTGGCCACCGGCATCGACCACTCCGACATCAGCCGGCGGCTCTTCGACACCGCACCCTTCGGCTGGCTGGGTCTGCTGTCGGTCGTCACCGGGCGCGCGGTGCTCGAGCCCGAGGTCGGTGCCGGGCTGGTCTGGACGTGGTCGAGCACGGCCGAGGCCGCCGAGCACGGCCTGCCGGGGGAGCAGCTTGAGGCCCTCGTCGACGTCATCCGCTCCACCGAGGAGGCGGACGTGGCGTGCGTGCTCAAGGGGCAGGACGACGGGTCGTGGTCGATCTCGCTCCGCTCGCGGGGTGGGACGGACGTCGCGCGGGTCGCGATGGCGCTCGGTGGCGGCGGGCACGTCCTCGCCGCCGGCTACTCCTCCTACCTCGACCGCGAGAAGACCATCGACGCTCTGCGGCAGGAACTCCATGATCGATGACGTGGCGGTCCTCCCGATCGCCCCGCAACCAGGAGCCGTCCCCGATCAGCGCTGAGCCGGGTCCGGCAACCGGATCGGGACGTCTCCGCCCCCCGCGATCCGGTTCCCCGTCTGTGCTCTCCCTCGCGGCGCCGGCACTGGTCGTGCTGGCCGCTGAACCGCTCTACCTGCTCGTCGACACCGCGGTCGTCGGCAACCTCGGCACCGTTCCGCTGGGCGGTCTCGCCGTCGGCGGCGGCCTCCTCGCGTGGGCGGCCGCGCTGCTGAACTTCCTCGCATACGGCACGACCGCCCGGGCCGCCCGCCGCGCCGGCGCCGGTGACCGCCCCGGGGCCGTCGCCGAGGGCGTGCAGGCGACCTGGCTCGCCCTCGGCCTCGGGCTGGCCGTGCTGCTGTTCTTCCACCTGCTCGCCGGCCCGCTGACCCGCGTCCTCGCCGGCGGACCGGGACCCGTCGCCGAGGCGGGCGAGCAGTGGCTGCGGGTGGCCTCCCTCGGGGTCCCCCTGCTGCTGATCTCCCTCGCCGGCAACGGGTGGATGCGAGGCGTCCAGGACCTCCGTCGGCCGGTGCGCTACGTGCTGGCGGGCAGCATGGTCAGCCTCGTGCTGTGCCCCCTGCTGGTGCATGCCGCGGGGATGGGGCTGGTCGGCTCGGCCGTCGCCAACGTCGCCGGTCAGGCGGTCACGGCAGTGCTGTTCATCCGCGCACTCGCCCGGGAAGGTGCGCCGTGGCGGCCTCGACCGGCCGCGCTGGGCCGGCAGCTCGTCATCGGCCGCGACCTCCTCCTGCGGGCCGCCGTCCTCCAGTGCTCGTTCCTCCTCGCCGCAGGTGTCGCCGCCCGCGCGGGG
>NZ_SPQM01000218.1 GCF_004570345.1 Blastococcus sp. CT_GayMR20
CAGGCTCCAGCGGTCTACCCGCAGGCATCGGGCGGGCCGCCCTCGAACGCCTGCGCGGGACGGCGGCGAACCGCCGTCCTTTCTTGACCTTGCTCCGGGTGGGGTTTACCGAGCCACACCGGTCACCCGGTGTGCGGTGGTCTCTTACACCGCCGTTTCACCCTTACCAGCGGCGAGCCGCTGGCGGTCTGTTCTCTGTGGCACTGTCCCGCGGGTCACCCCGGGTCGCCGTTAGCGACCACCCTGCCCTGTGGAGCCCGGACGTTCCTCGGCGGCGGGTCTCCCCGCCGACGCGACCGCCCGGCCGACTCGTCCGTCGTGGACCCATCCTAGGTAACGACACCCGCGAGCAGGCGCCCGCGCCCCCGATCGGCGCTAGCGTGCCGTCATGACGGAGCTTCCCGACGCCGGCACCGACCCGCAGCCGGCTCTCGGCGGCCGGACCGCACTGCTCCTGGTGGTGTTCGCCGTGGCCGGTCTCGCCGCCGCGATGGGCATGGGTTGGCAGGAATCCGGCTTGATCCTGCTCGCCGTCCTCCTCCTCGTGTGGCCGGCGCTCGCGTTCTACGCGTGGGCGCATCGACGCGGCGACCTGCCCTGAGCCTCACGGCTCAGCCCCAGAAGAGGCGGAAGCCCACTCGACGACCGCCGTCCTCCTTGAGTGTCGACATGTCGACGACCTGACGTGCCTGCATGTCGACCGGGTCGTCGGAGAGCAGTTCCAGGTAGCGCTTGTGCTCGGCCAGCGACGAGACGGCCAGCTCGACGGTGTCGCTGACGTCCACCTCGTGCGGCGGGTCCGTCATCTCCGAGACGGCGATGTACTGCACGCCGCTCCACCGCGGCTCGGTCAGCTCGGGGAAGATCCACTCGTTGGACGCGTCCGCCACCGCGTCGATCACGCACTGGCCGAGCGCCCGGTGGTCGGCGGAGTTCACGTAGGCGGGCGAGACGCCGGGCGGCGTCCACGTGGCGCCGAAGTAGCCGGTCACGATCATGTCGGGCCGATGCCGCCGGATCGCCGCCGCCAGGTCGCGCCGCAGCTCCGGCCCTGCCACCAGCACGCCGTCCCGGTGGTCGAGGAACTCCACCTCGGTGACACCGACGACGGCGGCCGATCGCCGCTCCTCGTCCTCGCGGATGGGGCCGGCCTCGGCCGGCGGGACGCCGGCCATCCCGGCCTCGCCCCGGGTGGCCAGGAGGTAGTGCACCTCCTTGCCGGCGGCGGTCCAGACGGCGACCGCGGCGGCAAGGCCGTACTCGATGTCGTCGGGGTGGGCGGCGACGACGAGGGCGCGCTGCCAGTCGGCGGGCATGGGCGAGGTCGGCATGAGCGGAGTGTGCCGTCGTTCCCGGCCCGGCACGACCGACTCGCGCGCGGCCGGCACGTAGGCTCGCGGCCCGTGTCCGCCGTCGACCTGCTCATCGCGGCGGGGGTGGCCCTGCTCGCCGGTGGGATCAACTCGATCGCCGGCGGCGGCTCGCTGATCCTCTTCCCCACGCTGGTCGCGCTTGGCCTCGGCACGGTCCCCGCGAACGTCACCAACTCCGTCGTCCAATGGCCCGGCTACCTCGGCGGTGTCGTGGGCTTCCGCAAGGAGTACGAGGGCCAGCGTGCCCGGCTGATCCGCTTCGGCGCCGTCGCCCTCCTCGGCGGGACAGCGGGCGGCGTCCTGCTGCTGACCACGCCGTCGGAGGCGTTCGACGTCGTCGTCCCGGTGCTGGTACTGCTGGCCAGCCTGCTGCTGGCGATCCAGCCATTGCTGACGAGGAACCTCCAACGAACCGGGGACGACGGCGCACGCCGCGACCCCGCCTGGCTGTATCTCGCGCTCTTCCTCGCCACCGTCTACGGCGGCTACTTCGGCGGCGCGCTCGGCGTGATCCTGGTCGGCGTCCTCGGTGTCGCCCTGCACGACCTGAAGCTGTCCAACGCGCTGAAGTCCGCGCTGTCGGCCGTCACCGCGACCATCTCGCTGCTGATCTTCGCCCTGTTCGGCCCCGTCGACTGGCTGGTGGTCGCGGTCGCCGCGCCGGCGAGCCTGGTCGGCGGCTTCCTCGGTGCCCGCGTCGCCGCCCGCATCCCCACGACGCCGCTGCGGATCCTGATCGTCACCTTCGGGGTGGCGGTCTCGGTCTACCTGTTCCTGCGGGTCTGAGCCGGCTCCATCGCCAGCTGGAGCCGCATCCGCGTCCAGGGTTCCGGTCCCCCGACGCCCGGATCCGCCCCCCGTCCCACGCCGACGTAACCGGTCCGCAGGTACAGCGCGGCGGCGCGGGGATTGGCGTCGTCGACGCTCAGCTCGACGGCCCGGTGCCCGAGCTCGGCCAGCTGCCCGTGCGCCCCGCTCAGCAGAGCAGTGCCCACCCCGCCGCGGCGCTCGGGACGGACGTCGAGCAGCCACAGCCACGGCAGCGTGCGCCCGCGCCACGGCGGGAGGTCCACGGCGACCACTCCGACGACCGCATCGGCGTCGTCGACGGCGACCAGGACGAGTGCCCGTTCCGTACCTGCGGCGACCGCCGCCTCGATCCCGGCATGCGTCCCGTCGTCCAGCCAGCCGATACCCGCGAGATCGTCCGTCGCGATCCGGCGGACGCGCATGTCAGCGCAGGTGGGCGGTGTCGTTCACCGCGCGCACCGACGAACGGCCGTCCGACGACCAGGTCACCGTGCACAGCGACGCCGCCTCCAGGAACACCCGGTGCACGGCCTCGTCGCCGACCGCGAGCCCGGCGGTCAGCAGCAGCTTGATCGGCGTCACGTGGCTGACGACCAGCACGGTCCGCCCGGCGTGCTCCGACAGGATCCGCCGGCGCGCCCGCGACACCCGCGTGCTGACGTCGGCGATCGACTCCCCGCCCGGCGCGGACACGGTCACGTCCGACATGAAGCGGCGGGCGGCCAGCGGGTGCTTCGCGGCGGCCTCGTCGAAGGTCAGCCCCTCCAGGTCGCCGAAGTCGAGCTCGACCAGGTCCTGGTCGAACGCGACCGGCAGTCCGAGGACGCCTGCCACGATCTCCGCGGTCTCGCGGGTCCGCCGCAGGGATGACGCGATCACGACCTCGACCCCCAGAGCCGTGGCCCGAACCGCTGCAGCCTCGGCCTCCGCCCGCCCGGTCCGCGACAGCGCTAGGTCGTTGCGGCCGCTGAACCGGCGTTCCGGGGTGTGCTCGGTCTGCCCGTGCCGCAGCAGGTGCGTGACCGTGGTGACGACCGGAGCCGGTTCCAAGGTCGGCTGGACGTCGTCCTCGAGGACGACGGGCTCGGCGGCGGAGTCCCGGTGGATCGGCTTGCCGTCCATCGCGCTGTTGGCCAGCGCGTCGGCGGCGCCGTTCTGCGCCCGCGGCACCCACGTGTAGCGCACCGAGCCCAGCTGCCGGGCGATCTGCTGCGCCTGCCGGGCGAGCTGCCGCATGTCCGGGTGCTTGACCTGCCAACGGCCCGACATCTGCTCGACGACGAGCTTGGAGTCCATCCGCACCTCGACCTCGGCCGTCGGGTCCAGGTCCAGGGCCGCCTGCAGCCCGGCGACCAGGCCGCCGTACTCGGCCACGTTGTTGGTCGCCCGCCCCACGGACGCCGCCCGCTCGGCGAGCAGCCGGCCGGTGTCGGCGTCCCGCACCAGCGCCCCGTAGCCGGCCGGCCCGGGGTTGCCCCGCGAGCCGCCGTCCGCCTCGACGATGAAGCGGCGGCTCACGACCGGGTCCCCGGTGCCATGTCCGGGGAAATGGCGCCTCGAGCGGTCACAGGCCCGACTCGGCGGTCCGCACCAGGATCCGGCCGCAGTTCTCGCAGCGCACGACCTCGTGCGGGTCGGCGGTGCGGACGGCGGCCAGCTGCGAGCCGTAGAACTCGATCCGGCAGCCCTGGCACGAGCGGGCCTTGAGCAGCGCCGCCCCCGTCGTCCCGGTCTGGGTGCGGATGCGGTCGTAGAGGGTCAGCAGCGGCTGCGACAGCCCGCCCGCCACCTCCGCGCGCGCCGCCTCGTGCCGCGCGGTCTGGTCGGCGATGTCGGCGAGGGCGTCGTCACGCTGCTGCTCGGCGCGCTCCCGGTCCTCCCTCGCCCTGTCCAGCCCCTGCTGCGCGGCCGCTAGGGCCTTCTCGGCGACCTCCAGGCGCTCCATGAGCTCGAGCTCCTGGTCCTCCAGGTCCGACTGGCGCCGCTTCAGCGACTCGAGCTCGTGCTGGAGGTTGGTCATCTCCTTGGGCGCCACGGTGCCGGAGTCGAGCAGCCGCTGGTCCTTGTCCTCCCGGGCGCGCACCGTCTCCACGTCGGACTCCAGCCGCTTCACCTCGCGGCCCAGGTCGCGCACCTCGGTCTCGGCGCGCACGACGTCGGCGGAGAAGGTCCGCTCGGCCTCCTCGGCGGCCGCGACAGCGGCGACCTCGGGCAAGGTGCGTGCGCGGTGCGTCAGCTGCGTCAGCGCGACGTCCTCGGCGGCGAGGTCCAGGAGCTTCTGCTGCTCGAAGTGGTCGGCCTTCACGCAGCCAACCTACCGGGCGGCCGGAGCCCCGTCGGACCCCTCGTGCCACGTCCAGGGGTCGGTCCCCCGCCGTGAGACGGTCGTCTCCACCCGCCCGGACAGGTCGCGGCGCAGTACGTCCGCCGCGACCGGCAGCCAGGGCCACTCGGTGGCGAAATGTGCTACGTCGCAGAGGGCCGGTCCACTCGACTCCCCCGCGTCGGAGACCGCGTGGTGCTTGAGGTCGCTGGTGAGGAACACGTCGGCG
Source organism: Blastococcus sp. CT_GayMR20 (assembly GCF_004570345.1). Next base: position 4,736 of record NZ_SPQM01000218.1, read on the forward strand.
CCCGCGGCCGCCGCCGCGCTGGTCAGCGACCCGCCACTGCCACCGCACACGGCCACCCGCCGCACCACCCGGTCCGGGTCCCCCGCCGCGCGGACCCCGCCCACCGTGGCCGGCAGGACGGCGGCGGCCAGCGCGGCGAACCCCCGCAACGTCGTGGGCTCGGCGAGCTCCCCGACCCGGCCCAGGCCGGCGCGCGGGCCGTCCGCGGTCGGCTCCAGCGGGACGGCGTCCCGCAGCCCGAGGACGGCGGCCAGCGCGTCGTTCACGCCGGAGTCGGCGGCCCGGTCGGCGTTGGTGTGCGCGACGAACAGCCCCGCCCCGGCCCGGATGAGCCGGTGCACGAGCCGGCCCTTCGGGTCGTCCGCGGGCACCCCGTGCACAGGTGTGAGCAGCAGCGGGTGGTGGGTGACCAGCAGGCCGGCGCCGCTGTCGATGACCTCGTCGACGACGGCGGACGTCGGGTCGACGGCGAACACCACCGAGCCGACCTGTTCCTCCGGATCGCCGCAGACCAGCCCGACGGCGTCCCAGCTCTCGGCGAGGGCGGGGTCGTAGCGGGCATCGAGGGCGGCGACCACCTCGCGCAGGGGCACGGACACGGGACGGACTGTAGGTCCCTGCTCCGGCGCACGGGCACGGCGATGACAAGCTCTCCGCGTGGCGGACCGCGGGGCTCGGGAACGCGGGCTCCGCGCCCCGGCCTGGCTCGAGGAGCTGGTCCGCACCACTGCTCCGCCGATCCCCTGGCGGGATGTGGTCCGCTTCGCCGTGACCGTGCCCGCCCCGCTCGCCGTCGCGGTCGCGGTCGAGGGCGGGGTGCAGCCGG
>NZ_SPQM01000219.1 GCF_004570345.1 Blastococcus sp. CT_GayMR20
GGGGCGGGGTGGGCGTCCGCACGGTGCGAGGTCCTCCGTGCGCTGGTGGGACCGAGCCGCGGGGAAGGCGGCTGGGGCCCGGGCCGGTCGAGCCGCGGGGAAGGCGGCTCGAACGACGGTGCGCGGAGGCCCTGGCTCTGCGGGGCCCTGGGATCACGACAACGTCGGCATCCCCTCGCTCTCCATGTCGGCGTAGGCGGCCTCCTGTTCGGCCACGTAGGCCTCCCAGTTGGCGGCGTCCCAGATCTCGAAGCGGGTGTCCACGCCGACGATGACGACGTCGCGGTCCAGCCCCGCGTACTCCCGCAGGCTTGCCGGGATGGTGATGCGGCCCGTCTTGTCCGGCTCGATCTCGACCATCGACCCGAAGCTCATGCGGGCGGCCATGCGTGCGCCCGCGGTGTCGGAGGGGGCCATCGCGGCCATCGCGGCGCTCTGCTCGGCCACCCGGGCCATGGTGAGGCCGTAGATGCAGCGCTCCTGGCCCTTCTTGATCACCATGCCGCCGGCCACCTGGTCCCGGAAGCGGACCGGGAGGGCGAGCCGGCCCTTCTCGTCGAGTCGCAGGGGGTAGCTGCCGACGAACACCGGATCACCCCCTGCATCGGTCCTCCTGTGGGCCCTACGGGAACCCCGGACGGTCCCTGCCTCCCCACCGGGCGACACAGTAACCCACTAGCCCCCACTCGACACCACTCGACGCCGTGTCGTGACCTGCTCGCTCCACCGACTCCCCCGACCGTCCGAATGCTGGTCCCGTCGCAGGTCACGCCCGGGAAGCGCGTCCCTCCCCGCCCCTCCCCGAGCGGCGGGGCCGCTGCGCCCCCCGGAACCCGTCCGCCACGTACGGTGGGCACCGTGACGGAGGCGACTCGCACCGCCGACGGAGCGGCCGGTCCGTCGGTCGACGTCGCAGCGGTTGGCGCACGGATCGCGGCGAACATCGGCCGCGTGGTCCAGGGCAAGGACGACGTCGTGCGGCTGGCACTGGTGGTGCTGCTCGCCGAGGGCCACCTGCTGATCGAGGACGTGCCCGGCGTCGGCAAGACGACGCTGGCCAAGGCGCTCGCGTCCTCGATCGACGCCACGGTGCGGCGGATCCAGTTCACGCCTGACCTGCTCCCCAGCGACGTGACCGGCGTGGCGATCTACGACCAGGAGACCCGGGCCTTCGAGTTCAAGCCGGGCGCGATCTTCGCCAACATCGTCGTCGCCGACGAGATCAACCGCGCGTCCCCCAAGACGCAGTCGGCCCTCCTCGAGTGCATGGAGGAGCGCCAGGTGACCGTGGACGGCGTGAGCTACGAGCTGGCCCGCCCGTTCATGGTCATGGCCACGCAGAACCCGCTGGAGATGGAGGGCACCTACCCCCTCCCCGAGGCACAGCGCGACCGGTTCACCGCCCGGGTGTCGATGGGCTACCCGGGACGTGACGCCGAGCTCGCGATGCTCGACGAGCGGCAGACCGCCGATCCCCTGGTGTCCCTGACGCCGGTGGCCGACGCCGCCTCGGTGCGCGACCTCGTGACCGCCGTCGGCACGCTGCACGTCGCCGAGGCCGTCCGTCGGTACGTGGTCGCCATCGTCGAGGCCTCCCGCCGTTCCCCCCACCTCCGCCTGGGCGCCTCGCCCCGGGCAGGCCTGCAGCTGCTGCGCGCCGCCCGTGCCTCGGCCGCCCTGCTCGGCCGCGACCACGTGCTGCCCGACGACGTGCAGGAACTCGCCGGCCCCGTGCTCTCCCACCGGCTGCTGCTCACCGCAGACGCCGCACTCGGCCGCCGCAGCGCCGAGCAGGTCGTGGCCGAACTGCTGTCCACCGTTCCGGTTCCCCGCGGGCGCTGACCCCTGTGGCCACGCCGGTCGTCCGGGCCCTGTCCTCGCTGACGCCGCGCGGGCGTCTCCTGGTCACGGCCGGCCTCGTCCTCCTGCTGGTGGGCGCCGTCCTCGGGGAGCGAGCCCTGGTCCAGCTCGCGATCTTCGTGCTCGCGCTCCCCGTGCTGTCGGCGGCCACGGTCGCCACCGAGCGCTTCCGCCTCGGTGCGCGGCGGACCGTCACCCCGGCCCGGGTCCCCCGGGGCGAGAGCGCCGACGTCCTCCTCGAGATCACCAACGCCGACACGCGCCCCGGCGGGCTGTGGGTGCTGACCGAGCACGTGCCGGCCGACCTCGGCTCCTCCCCCCGCTTCCTGGTGGAGCGCCTGCCCGACGGGCAGACCGAGACGCTGCGCTACACGGTCCACGGACACCGTCGCGGCCGGCACGTCCTCGGCCCGCTGCGGCTGCGCCTCGTCGACCCGTTCGGGCTGGTGGAGCGCAGCGCGGTCGGTGCGGACACCGCCCCGCTGCTCGTCGTCCCCCGGGTGCGGGCGCTCGGGGCCGGCGGGCCGGCCGGCGGCCACGGCGGTGGTGGCGAGGGCAGCCGGCGCACGATCGCCGTCCACGGTGAGGACGACGTCAGCACCCGGGAGTACCGCCACGGCGACGACCTCCGGAAGGTGCACTGGCGCGCGACCGCCCGGATGGGCGAGCTCATGGTCCGCCTGGAGGAACGCCCGTGGCGCGCGCAGGCGACGCTGCTCCTCGACACGCGGTCGCGCGCCCACCTGGTCGCCGGGCACCGGACGGCAGCGACGGCGCCGGCCGGCTGGACGGGGCCCGACGGCGACGACTCCCCGCCCCCGGACAGCCTCGAGTGGCTGGTGGAGGCCGCGGCGAGCATCGGCACGGTGCTCGCCGGCCGGGGCGCGATGCTGCGCGCCGTGACCGACGCCGGTGAGCTCGTGCCGCCGTCCGGGCGCGGGCAGCTCAGCGCCGAGGACCTGCTGGACCGCCTCGCGACGGTGGGCCCGTCCCGGGTCCCGGGTCTGACCGTCGGGGTGGAGCAGCTGTGCCGGGCGGCCGGTGACGGGCCGGTCATCTGCCTGCTGGGCGCGGTCGGGCCGGACGACGTCGAGGGACTGATCCGGGGTCGGTCCGGGCCCACGGTGGACGCCGCGGTGCTCGCCGACATCGAGAGCTGGGCCGGCACCGGCCTCGGCCGCGGGCGGCGGGACCTCACCGCGGCGTCCCGCGGGATCCTCGCCAAGCAGCGCGACGACGCCGCCGCCCTGCTCCGCCAGGCCGGCTGGCGGGTCTCCGTCGCCCGGGCGGACCGCTCGGTGGCGGAGGTGTGGGCGGAGCTCGGTGGGCCTGCTGCCGCCGCGGGTGCCTCTCCCGCCGCGGCCGCGGTCCTGTCCTCGACTGCGGCCGGCGGACTGCCGGGAGCGTTCGGATGACCGCGGAGGACCGGCGCGTCGCCGGGGCGGCGGCACTGGCCACCGCCCTGGGTGCCTTCGCCCTCACCCCCGTCTACTCCTCGGGCGCGTGGCGGATGCCCGTGCTCGCCGTCATCGTCCTCGTCCTCGCCGGCGGCCTGCTGATGCGGACCGGCGGGCCCGCGCTCTGGGCGCGGGCGACCCGGGGCCGCCCGGTGCCGGCGCTACTGGCGGCCCTGGGCGTGGTCCTGGTCCCGGCCGGCCAGTTGTACCTGGTGCTCTGCATGCTCACCGCCGGCTTCGCACCGGGCTCGGCGTTCGCCGGTGTGCTGCCGACGCCCTCCAGCGTCACCGATCTGGGCCGGGTCCTGGCCGACGGCTCGGCGGAGCTCCGTGAGCAGGCGACGCCGGCCCTCGCGCTGACCGGACTGCTCGCGCTGACCACCCTGTTCGTCGGACTGATCGCGGTGACCGTCGACCTGGTGGCAGTGGCCGGGCGGCAGGCCGCCGTGGGCGGCCTCGCACTGCTCGTCCTCTACTGCGTGCCGGTCGCCACGATCACCGGCGGTATCGGCCTGGTCGCTGTCGCTGCGCCGTCCGCCGGCCTCGGCCTCCTGCTGTGGGCCGACCAGCATCGCAGGCTGGCGGCCTCCGGCCGTCGCGCCCGCACGCCGTTCGGCGCCGGCACCGCGGCCGCGCTGCGCATCGGACTGGCCGCTCTTCTCGCCGGGCTCGTCGTCGGCTCGATCGTGCCCACCCTCAGCGAGGGGACGCTGGCCACGGGCCTCGGCGGCGGGTCCGGCAACGCGACCGGCACCTCGCTCGACCCGGTCGCCCAGCTGCAGGGTCAGCTGACGCTGGCCGAGCCGAAGGATCTGCTGACCGTGGACGGGTCGGTGGAGGACCTCGGGTACCTGCGGGCGGTCACCCTCGACGAGTACGACAACGAGAACGGCTGGACGATCAGCAACCTCGACGGCGAGGAGTCGATCGTCGACGACGACCGGCTCGCCCCGCTCCCGTCCGGTCAGGCCGGGCGGCCGGTGCAGGTGACGATCGAGGCCATAGAGCACGTGGACCGGTTCCTGCCGGTCCCCACCTCGCCGCTGCTGGTGGAGATGCTCGACCGGGGCGGGGACGACTGGCGGTTCGACCCGGTCGCGGACACCATCTTCGGCCGAGGCGTCACCACCGAGGACCAGAGCTACACGGTCGCCGCGACGGAGCTCCGCCCCCCGGCCGAGGTGCTGGCGCGGGCCGAGCAGCTGCCGCCCGGCGACGACGTGCAGCAGCGCTTCGGCGCCCTCCCGACGCTGGACCCTCGGGTCACCGACCAGGTCGCCACGTTGATCGGGGAAGCGACCGGCCCCTTCGAGCGGGTGCGCCGCATCCACGCGTTCCTGACGAACCGGGCCGAAGGCTTCCGCTACAGCCTGGCCACGAAGCAGGGCACGTCCGGTGACGACCTGGTCGACTTCCTGCGCTTGCGCCGGGGCTACTGCGAGCAGTACGCCGCGGCGATGACGGTGATGGTCCGGGCCGCCGGCGTCCCGGCGCGCCTGGCACTCGGGTACACCGCGGGCACGGTGCAGGCGGACGGCACCCGGTTGATCACCACCGACGACGCACACGCCTGGGTGGAGGTCTACTTCGACGGCGTCGGCTGGGTGCCCTTCGAGCCCACGCCCATCTCCGAGGACCGCCGGGCCGACACGCCCTGGGCACCGCGCGCCGACGCGGTGGACCGGACCGACGACGGGGCCGCCGTGCCGGAGCCCTCCGTGCCCACCGAGGCCGGCCCCACGGCTCGCCCCGACCGCGCCGACGGAGCGGTCCCCCAGGCCCAGCTCCGGCAGGACGACGAGGGCCTGCTGGCGCAGCTCCTGCCGGTCGCCGGGCTCGCTCTCCTGGCCGCAGCCGTCCTCGCGGCGCCGGCGGGGGCGCGCGTCCTGCAGCGGCGACGGCGCATGGCGGCCGGCACCGCCGGTGCGCTGTGGGACGAGCTGTCCGCCACGGCGCGGGACGTGGGCATGCGGATGCATCCGGCGTGGACGCCGCGGCAGGCGGCGCGGGAGCTCTCGGCCGTCATGCGGCGCGCGGACGGGCGGGGCGGAGGCGAGCGACGCCGTCCGGCGGCTGGCTCTCGCCGAGGAGTCCGCCACCTACGGGCCCCGCAGCGCCTCCGGGCGGGACCTGGCCCCTCCCGACCTCCACGCGGCCCTGCGCAGCACCCGCCGTGCACTGCTGGCGGCCGCGTCGCGTCGCGGGCGGCTGCGCGCCCGGTGGTGGCCG
>NZ_SPQM01000021.1 GCF_004570345.1 Blastococcus sp. CT_GayMR20
CGTCGAACCGAGCACGCGCTGGCCGGTCCCGACGATCTCGCCGCACAGCTCGCTGCCCGGCGTGAAGGGCAGCGGCGGCTTCTCCTGGTAGACGCCCTGGATCATCAGGTTGTCGAAGAAGTTCAGCGCGGCGGCCCGCACCTTGACCAGCACCTGGCCGGGGCCGGGGGTGGGCTGCTCGACGTCCTCCAGCTTGAGGACGTCGTCGGGATTGCCGAGCTCGTGGACCCGCCATGCACGCATGCGCCCGACCCTGCCAGACCGCTGGGTACCGCCGTCACTGGGTCCCGATGATGATCAGGTCACCTGATCAACAGGGGTCCTGGCTCAGCGTCGACGGTGAGCCAGGACCCCATGCGGTGAGCCAGGAGGGTCAGCGCATGGACGGCGGGCGCAGCGCCTCCGGGACGACGGCCGTCTCGCCGGACTCGGTCTTCGCCGACGGCACGCCCTTGAACTTGTACGGGACGGCGCCGAGGCCCGGCTGGATGACGTAGGCGGCGCCCGGCTCGGCCGACGTCCACGCCGCGATCATCGCGTCGGCGACCTCGTCGGCGGTGAGCACCGGGAAGCCGGCCTTCTCGAACTCCTCGCGGATCGGGTCGATGATCGCGGTGTCGGCGAAGCCGGGGCAGATCGCCGAGATGGTGATGCCGTCGCGGTCCAGTCGCGGCGCCATCGACCGGACGAAGGCGACCGCCCCGCCCTTGGCCACGCTGTAGGCCGGGTCGCCGGCCATCGGCGACAGCCCCGCCAGCGACGCGGTGACGACGATCGCTCCCCCACCGGCCCGCGTGATCGCCGGCCGGGCGGCCTGGACGCCGTTCACGACGCCGAACAGGTCGATCTCCACGACCTTCATGAACTCGTCGAGGTCGAGGGCCTCGTCGCTCTTGGCCGCGGAGATGCCGGCGTTGAGGTACGCGGCGTCCAGCCGGCCGTGCTCGGCCTCGACCTGGGCCACCACTGCCTCGTTGGCGGCGAGGTCGGTGACGTCGAGGGGAAGGAACGGGCAGCCGAGGTCGGCCGCGACCTGCCGGTTGCGCTCGCTGTCGAGGTCGGTGAGGACGACGTTGACGTCGAGCGCCCGGAGCTTCCTCGCCAGCGCCCGGCCGAAGCCACCGGACCCCCCGGTGATCAGAGCAACGGATCCGGGCGCGGGAGTGGGCTGAGTCACTCCCCCATCATGCAGAGCGCAGAAAGCGGTCGAGCACGCGGATGCCGAACTGCAGCGACTCGATCGGCACCCGCTCGTCGATGCCGTGGAAGAGCGAGGCGAAGTCCAGGTCCGGCGGCAGGCGCAGCGGCGAGAACCCGAAGCAGCGCATGCCCAGGCGCTCGAAGCTCTTGGCGTCGGTGCCGCCGCTCATCGTGAACGGCACCGGCCGCGCGCCGTCGTCCTCGGCCTTGAGGGCGGCCACCATCTGGTCGACGAGAGGCCCGTCGAAGGTCGTCTCGACGGCGTTGTCGTGCACCAGCCACTCGCGCTGGATCCCCTCGCCGATCAGGCCGGCCAGCTGGCGCTCGAACTCCTCGTGCTGCCCGTACAGGAAGCGCCCGTCGACGGTGGCGCTCGCCGTCCCGGGGATGACGTTGGCCTTGTAACCGGCCTCGACCATGGTCGGGTTGGCCGTGTTCCGCAGCGCCGCGCCGATCATCCGGCTGATGCTGCCGAGCCGGGCCAGTGCCTGCTCCGGTTCGTCGGGGTCGATCTCGATGCCGTAGGCGTCCTCGACGGCAGCGAGGAACTGGCGCATCGGCGGGGTGAGCACCGTCGGCAGGCGGGCCGAGCCGAGCCGGGCGACCGCCTCGCAGAGCCGGGTGACGGCGTTGTCGTCGTGCACGAACGAGCCGTGGCCCGGCTTGCCCGTCGCGGTGAGCCGCATCCAGGCCAGGCCCTTCTCGGCGGTCTGCACGAGGTAGAGCCGCAGGTCGTCGCGGACGGTGATGCTGAAGCCGCCGACCTCGCTGATCGCCTCGGTGCAGCCCTCGAAGAGGTCGGGGTGCTCGTCGACGAGCCAGCGGGCGCCGAGCGTGCCGCCGGCCTCCTCGTCGGCCACGTAGGCCAGGACGATGTCGCGCGGGGGTGTGGTGCCCGTGACCGCCCAGTCGCGCACCAGCGCCAGGACCATCGCGTCCATGTCCTTCATGTCGACGGCGCCGCGGCCCCAGATGTAGCCGTCGCGCTCCTCGCCGGAGAAGGGGTGCACGCTCCACTCGGTGGGGTCGGCAGGCACGACGTCCAGGTGGCCGTGGACGAGCAGCGCCGGGCGGCCCGGGTCGGCGCCCTCGATGCGGGCGACGAGGCTGGCCCGTCCCGGCTCGGACTCGCAGATCTGCGACTCGATGCCGACGTCGGCGAGCTTGCAGGCGACCCATTCGGCGGCGGCCCGCTCCCCGGCGCCCGTGCGGGTGTCACCGGTGTTGGTGGTGTCGATCCGGATGAGGTCGGAGAGCAGCTCGGCGACCTCGCCCTGGGCTCGGGCGAGGGGTGCATCGGGGGCGTCGGCCATGCGGCGATCGTGCCACCGGCAGCCCCTCCCCCGGAGGGGTGATCCGTACCTGGATCGTTCCGCCTCCGGCGCCGATGCTTCGGGGGTGAGGACGACCGGCGCACTGCGGGCGCGCGATCCGGAGGCAGCCGCGCACAGCGCGCGGCTGATCCTGCTCGTCTGCGCCGCCGTCGTCGCCGGGCTGACGGTGTTCCAGCAGTCCGGTGCGGACGCCGTCACGCTGGCTGTCCACTGGATCGGCGTCGTCGCTCTGCTGGGTGCCGCTCTCGCCTGCACCGTCGTGCCGGCGCTGATCCTCGACCGTGTCGGGGTGGGCCCTGCAGTGGCCATCGCCGGTGTCGCGCTGATCTGCACGCTGAACGTCATCACCCGCGACACCTCGGCCGCGGCTCAGGCGTTCTTCGCCTTCCCCGTCTTCTTCGCGGCCTCCCACCTGCGGCCGGCCGGTGTGGCCCTGGTGACCGCGGTGGCGCTCGTGGGCGACGGGCTGAGCCTGCTCGTCCTGCTGCCGACGGTCGCGGCGCTCACCGACTTCGTGTTCTTCGGCGCCGTCCTGGCGGTCATGGCGGTGCTACTTGTCCGGGCCAACGGGACGCAGGAGCGCCTGGTGACCGCACTCCAGGAGCAGGCGACGGTCGACTCGCTGACCGGCCTGGCGACCCGCCGGGCGTTCGACAGCGCACTCGAGGCCGCGCTGGCCCGATCGGTGCCGGGCGGCACGGCACTGGTGCTCATCGACGTCGACGCGTTCAAGGCGATCAACGACTCCCACGGGCACCCGGTGGGCGACGACGTCCTCGTCCACCTGTCCACGGTCCTGCGCGGACAGGTCCGCGCAGAGGACGCCGTCCTCTCCCGGCTGGGAGGCGACGAGCTCGCCGTCCTGCTGCCCGGCTGCAGCCGGGAGGTCGCGGTGCGGCGAGCCGAGGACCTGCACGAGGCCGTCCGGTCCACTCCCCTGACCCTTGCCGACGGCGGTCTGCTGGCGCTGTCGATCAGCGTCGGCGTCGCCCACGTGCCGCAGCACTCCAACGACCGGCGCGGTCTCTATACCGCGGCCGACGGCGCCCTCTACGACGCCAAGCGCGCCGGTCGGGACCGTGTGGCGGTCGCCGGCGGCTGACGCCGGGGGGTGCTTCGGACGGCTCGGCGGTTCCGGTAGTCTTGCCCCGCACTCGTCCGGGTGGCGGAATGGCAGACGCGCTAGCTTGAGGTGCTAGTGCCCTTTATCGGGCGTGGGGGTTCAAGTCCCCCCTCGGACACTCGATCGCCCCGGTGTTCCTGCAGGTCGGGACCCCGGGGCGGTGTCATGTCCGGCCCCGAAACGGCCCTGTGATACCGCCGTGATACTTCGCAAGGCGCTTCAGCCCCTGAGCAGAGCCGCGAACCGGTCGGCAGCCTGCCTGCCCATGCCGGGATGCACGTGCTGGTAGACGGTCAGCGTGATCATCGCGTTGGCGTGACCCAGGCGCTCCGACACCACCTTCACCGGTTCGCCGGCCGCTAAGAGCAGCGTCGCGTGGGTGTGGCGCAGGTCGTGCAGCCGGATCCTCGGGAGCTGGTCCTCCCCTAGTGCTCGACGGGCCTGGGCGACCTGGTCGACGAAGCGGCGGGAGTACCGCTCGGGGTGCCGGGGCGTGCCGTCCAGGTTGCCGAGCACGGGTGCGGTGTCCCGCACGAGATCGAGCGTCAGCGAGCCACGTACCGCTCGGTAGGCGCGCAGAGCGGCGATCGTGTCGGCGTCGATGTCGACGACCCGCGCCTGGCCGGTCTTCGTCGGCCCCTCGACGAGTTGCTCGCCAGCGCCCTTCGTCTTCACCGTGCTGAGACTGCGCCGGACCTGCAGTCGGCCGGCGTCGAGATCCACATCTCGCCATCGGAGCGCCAGCGCCTCGCCTCGGCGCATCCCAGTCGCCGCGAGCAGTCGCCAGCCCATCGCCAGGTCCGGATCACGAGCCTCGGCCCAGTGCAGGAAGCGACTGAGTTCAGGGGCTGTCCACGCTTGCATCTCGGGCGGTCGGGCCTCCGACGGGCTCGGCGGTGTTGAGCGATCGGTCGGGTTCAGGGTCAGCCGACCGTGCTTGACAGCGTCGCTCAGCGCGGACCGGAGGATCGTGTAGATGTACCGCACCGTCCGTGCGGACAGCCCTCCTCTGTCGTCCGCGCGGCCCGACGCCTCCAACGTGCGCATCCAGGCGTCCACCGCTGCACCCGTGAGCCGGGTCAGACTGGTCTCGCCGAGGTAAGGGTTGATGTGCAGCCGGATGTTCTTCCGGTAGGAGGAGAGCGTCGAGGCGCTGAGCCGTTGCCCAGCGATCCACTGAGCCAGGTAATCGTCGAGCCGCTGCTTCGTCGGCTCGACCCACGCTCCGGTCTCCGCTTTGCCGATCTCCAGCCGTAGCTGCGCAGCCGCGTCGCGACGACTCTTGAACCCCCGCTTGAGGACGACGCGCTTCGCACCGTCCTGGAGCATGACCGGGTACTTGATGAGGAAGCGCGGACCGGCCTTCGTCGCGTACTCGCTGATACCGCCCTCGCCAGCCTGACGTCGTCGCGGCTTGGTCGCCATCAGATCTCCCGGCGTAGAGGTGGGCCCTGCCCAACGCAGGCACTCGTCGTCTAGTAGCGACGATCCGAGCCGTGAACCGGCCAGAGTGGATCTGTGGAATCCGGACGACCTGTGGACGAACGGCTAACTAGCCAGGACGCGCCTACTCATCAGCCTGTCCGGACGGCTCCGGAAATTCTCCAGTTCCCTTCCGTCCCGCCCGGCTACGTAGGCGGCGAGGCTTGATACTCCGACCCCGCCGACGCTGCCCCGCACTGCCAGAGCGGCTTGAGGTGGTTCCGGGGCGTTCGCCGAGGTGCATCTCCGCAAGTCAGATGTGCATTCGGTCACCGACGAACCCCGTGGAGCGCGCCTGAACGACGCAGTCTGGCCACCACGGCTGCACCATTCTGCGACCCTGAGAGGTGGTCAGTCGGTGAAGTCGATGCTGCGGCTGCCGTCCTCCCAGGCGTCGAGAGCCGCCCGCAGTGCGTCGATCAACGCGGCCGCTGCCGGCGCCGGGTATCCGGGCTGCATGCCGTGACCGGCGCGGTGCTCCTTGCGGCGCTTGCCAGCGGTCTCGACGTAGTCGGCGATCGGCGTCTCCGGCTGGACGAGCGACCGGCCGGCGAGGTCGGTGCGGAAGCCACCGGCCGCGACCGTCATGGCGGTGATGCCGAACGGGGTGACCTCCCTGCGCAGTGACAGAGTTGGCCCCTCGATCGCCGCCTTGACCACGGAGTATGTAGCCCGACCCTTCGGATGTGCGAGGCGTACCTGGCCAACCCGGCGGGATGCACCCCTCACCTCCCGGCGGAGGGCCGAGCAGGCGCCTCACTCGCCGAGCACTTCGATGCCTCCCCGCGCTTCGCGACAGACGTCGCCTTGGCGGGCATAGAAAGGTCTGTACGTGAGGCACCAGCGGGCGACACCATCGACCGTAGAGGAGTACAAGGCTCAAGAGGTCCAGGCCCCTATTGAGCCAAATAGTTGAGCTGGGGCGGGGAAAGCTGGCGCCGTCCGCCGACTATTTCTTCTCTGCAGTGAACCACTCCGGCTGAGGAGCGAGGAGGAGATGGCCATGTTTCTCGAGTCCTTCATCCGAGATGCCGGGAGTCCTCGATGACTACCGCGGTCGCCGAGCACTGGGCCAGCGGGGATGTCTACGGTCGGATCGTCACCGCGCTCCACGCGGCGGGGAAGTCACTCGACGCGCTGACCATCGAGGACCTCGCCCCGGTCGACCACTTTCACGCTCGCGGGTTGCCGGCCACGATCCAGCTTGGCGACTCCCTTCCAGCGAGGGCCGGGGACCACTTGCTCGACGTGGGTTGCGGGCTCGGGGGGCCGGCGCGCTACTTCGCCCGGCGCTTCGGTTGCCGGGTCAGCGGCATCGACGTGACTGGGCCGTTCATCGACGCCGGCCGGCGGCTGACGGAGTTGCTCGGGATGGGGGCAGTGGTCGACCTGCGACAGGGGGACGGTCAGGCCCTGCCTTACGGCGACGGAACGTTTGACGGCGGCTACGCCCAGCACGTCACGATGAACGTGCCGGACCGGCCCTCCTTCTTCGGTGAGGCCTGGCGGGTGATCCGACCTGGTGGATTCTTCGCGATCACGGAACACGGCCGAGGAAACGCGGGTCCGACATACCACCCGGTGCCCTGGTCGGAGGACGGCCGGGGGGAGTTCCTCGTGACGCCCGAGGAGACCGTAGAACTCCTCGGCGCAGCGGGTTTCGTCGACATCGACGTCACCGACACCGGCCAGGACTACCTGCAGGGATACCGGGCGACCCTGGCAGTGGCGGAGCGTGGCGAACTGCCGGCCCTAGGCCTGCATGTGCTCATGGGGCCTGGGGCTGTTGAGAAGTGGCGCAACTCGGCCCGCAACATCGAGGAGGGCCGCACGCATCCGGTGACGGTGATCTGCCGTAAGTCAGGATGAGGTCTGCGTCTGGGGTTGCTCGCCGGCCTGACATCGCGTACCTGCGCGGCGACCCAACCGATCAACCGAGCGGGTCTCCGGGCCGACGGGCGGCGCTGATCGCGCAATGAAGGGCTGAGGACCAGATGGTCCTACCCCGAGGATCTCACCGCGGGTCGGCTGCTTGCTGCCGGACGAGGAGCACGAAAGGCCAACCTGGCCCGCCAGATGTTGCGCGTTCGAGCTCGATGTCCGCGTGAGGCAGGAGGCACCTTTCGGATCAAGAAGCGTGCGGGCTGTATCCGACTCGGTCGTTGACGGGTCGACCACACGGTCCTCGTCGCCGGGGCCGGCGGTGTTGGGCGCCCTGCTCAGATGGGTGGAGCTGAGGGGACTCGAACCCCTGCCTCCCACACTGCCAGAGCGGCTGGTGGGCGTCCGTGGCGGCAGGCTGGCATACTTGGCCGCCTACGACGTCCACGCCGCCCGCGTGATCGGCCGCACCGCGCCGACCACCGGCATCGAGCCGTTCGGGCAGCTGATCGAGCAGGCGATGACCACCGAGCCCTGCGCCAGCGCGGCTCGGGTCTTGCGCACGACGATGGACAACTACAGCCACGGCATGCCTGCACTCGCTCGCGAGGCCGCCGACCGCATGGGAGCGCTGCTGCTAGGTACAGGCGCGCAAACTGCGACCACAGACGACTCAGGCCGCGGTCCCGTAAGCCGTCTGACCTGCGGGTTTTGGACAGCCACGAACGTGTATACACAACCGCGAACACACTAACTGCAATCGCAATTGCAACCAGCAACCGGAGTTCTTAGCGAGGCTCATGACCTCCGCGAGGGATCCCACAGCAGCAACCCCGGGCCACGCCGACGACGACGTCGCTCTCTGTCAACGACGGTCGAAAGTTGACCCTCTAGCGACGGCCGAAAATTGACCCCCTCGTGGTCATGCGTCTTCGGTGGCGGTCGCGGAGCGGCCGAGGTCTCGGTCTTTGAGTCGGTAGCTATCGCCCTTGAGGGAGATGACCTCGGCGTGGTGGACCAGGCGGTCGATCATGGCGGCGGCGACGACCTCGTCGCCGAAGACCTCGCCCCAGCGGCCGAAGGGCTTGTTGCTGGTCACGATCAGCGAGGCGCGCTCGTAGCGGGAGGAGACCAGCTGGAAGAACAGGTTGGCGGCCTCGGGTTCGAAGGGCACGTAGCCGACTTCGTCGACGACCAGCAGCGGGTAGCGGCCCAGCCGGCGGAGTTCGTCCTGCAGCCGGCCGGCGTGGTGGGCCTCGGCCAGCCGGGTGACCCACTCGGTGGCGGTGGCGAACAGCACCCGGTGACCGGCCTGGCAGGCCCGGATGGCCAGGCCGGTGGCCAGGTGGGTCTTGCCGGTGCCCGGCGGGCCGAGGAGCAGCACGTTCTCCTTCGCGGTGACGAAGTCCAGGGTGCCCAGGTGGGCGATCAGGTCCCGTTTCAGGCCGCGGGCATGGTCGAAGTCGAACTCCTCCAGGCTCTTGCGGGCCGGGAACCGGGCGGCCCGGATCCGTCCCTCGCCGCCGTGGGACTCGCGGGCGGAGACCTCCCGCTGCAGGCAGGCGATCAGGAACTCCTCGTGCGACCAGGACTGCTCGCGGGCCCGTTCGGCCAGCCGCGGCACCGCCTCCCGCAGGGTGGGTGCCTTCAGCGCGCGGGTCAGGAACGCCACCTCCGCGCCCAGGTCCCGGCCGCTCATGCCACGCCCCCGTCGGTGAGGCCGAGGGCTGTGTCGTAGTCGCTCAGCGGCCGGATCTCCACCTCGGCGGGCGGGGCCGGGCGCAGCAGCCCGACCCGGGCCGCGCGCAGCGCCTTCGCGGCGGTGACGTGCTCGTCGGCGGAGATGGTCTGGTGCTTGGCCCAGATCCGGTCGTGGTCGGCCACGACCCGGCCGTCGCAGAACACCCGCACCCGGTGCAGGTCGGCGAGCACCTCGACCCGCCGGCCGATCACGCTCGGATGGACGGAGTAGTCGTTGCCGTCCAGCCGCACGTAGTGGTCCCGGGCCAGCCGCGTCGAGCAGCGCCACCCCGTCGCCGGGGCGACCGGCGGCAGCGGCAAACATCCGCTCCAGGTCGGCGGCGATCCGGTCGGTCGGCGCGCACCCCAGCGCCCGGCGGGTGCGGGTGTTCACCAGCCCCAGCCAGGTCGAGATCTGGGCGTTGAAGTCGGCCGGGCCGGTGAACGACCGGCCGGGCAGGAACGAGCGCTCCAGGTAGTCGTGCAGCCGCTCGACCAGGCCTTTGGCCTCCGGGTCGGCCGGTCGGCAGATCAGCACCTTCGTGGCCAGGGTGCCGCGGAAGCCTGGCACTCGGCGGTGAGCTCCGAGCGGCCGCCGCGCCAGCGGCCGACCGCTCCCTCGCCGTCCCAGACCAGCACCCGCGGCACCGCGCCGAGCCCGGCGAGCAGCTGCCACCAGCCGGCGAACAGGTCCTCCGCGGTCCGGGAGGGGATCAGCACCGCGGCCGCCCAGCGGGAGTAGCCGCAGACCATGGTCAGCACCGGCAGCTGTTTGGCCGTCCGGCTCTGACCGGACCCGACCGGCAGCGTGATCGGCGGGAACCACAGGTCGAACTGGGCGATCTCGCCGGCCACATAGGCGGTCCGGGACGCCGGATCCGGCGGCAGATACACCGGCCGCAGCTCGGCCACCCGCTTCTTCAGCACGGTCATCGACCTGCTCCAGCCGATCCGCTCGGCGATCACCGTCACCGGCATCGTCGGGAACGCCTGCAGCAACTCCCGGATCCGCGGCTCCACCTCATCCACCGCCGACCCTCGACTGGTGCGCTCATACCTCGGCGGCTGGTCGCTGCGCAGGGCCGTCCGAACCGTGTTCCGCGAGACCCCCAGCACCCGCGCTACCTGCTTGATCGGATGCCCTCGGCCCGATGCAGCCGGCGGATCTCCGCCCAATCCTCCACGGACAACACCTCGTCCCTCCCCGGCTCGGCTCGAGCCAGGGTCTCGGGAGGGGGTCAAATTTCAACCGTCGCGAGGGGGTCAGTTTTCAGGCGCCGTCGACACTCTCCTAGGCCTGGGCTGCCGACGCCGACCAGTCCCGGCGAACCGACGACCCGGCACGTCTAGAGCCCGCCTGCCGCCGTCGCCAAGCAACGCGCTTCGTTCCCGCGTGTCTCGACCAGAGGATCAAGCGCAGCGCCCCCCTCGCGAGGGTCGAAGTTCTGTTGGACTCGACTGAGGTCGTCTTACGCGGCGACCGCCGACGACCTCCCCTCGGGCACCTGTCGTACCGATTGCGCTCAATAACGCCCGTGAGTGTCCGGAGGGGTCGACTCCCCGGAGGCAGTCCCATGTCATCGATCCGCGCCGTCTGCTGTCACCAACGTCCGTGGTCGGTACACCCAGCCTCGATCTTTCGTGATCGGGCGATGTCTGCGGGGTCGTCGGCGTAGGTGAGCGCGGCGCGCCGGGAGTCCTGGCGACGGTGCCTGCGACACGCCGTGCGAGCCGCAGCGTTCTGTCGGACCGCGCCCGTACCGTTTCTTCCTGATAGGGGCTCGTCCGGGCTCAGCCGCTTCGATCACGGAGGCAGTCAACGCGCGCGATCCGAGTTCATGAGCTTGCCCAGCATTTCGGCATCGACAGCAAGGTCCTGTTAGCCCTACTCAAGGAGCGGGGCGAGTTTGTGAAGAGCGCCGCCAGCACGCTCCCGCTCCCCGTCGTCCATGCCCTCTGCAGGGAGCACAACAAGCCCCTGCCCGGAGTACCCGGGTCCCCGCGCCAGTCCTCGCGTCGGCCGCCGGCCGGGACTTCCCCGCAGCCCGTGCCCCGACCGGCAGCGACCCACACTCCACCGCGCGGCCCCGCGGCGGGCCCCCGCGGGCAGGCAGCCCAGCCGGCACCGGTTGCGCCTTCGCACCGCACGTCCGACGACCACGAGGACCCATTGGACCTCGCCGCACTGTTGTTCGACATCGACCGCAGCTCACTGCGACCCGCTGCGCGGCCCCGTCCGCCACACGGTCGGACTTACGAGCCGCTGACGCGCTGGCGCCAGCATTTGTTCTCCGACGTAGAGGAGCGCGCCTGGACATCGCGCGGCATCAATGACCCGGATCAGGCCTTCCGGCTCCTGGACTTGGGCCTGACCCCCCGCGTCCTGGACATCTCCGTGGACGGCCAGACGGTGTCTGGATGGCTGAGAAGCGGCGAAAGCCCCGGGTCGGTGGTCGCCCGACTACGAACCAGGGGCCGCTGGGAACAGCAGGCCTGACTCTCACCAGCCAGAGGTCTGGCTCACGCCCGGGAACAGCTTGCCCCATCAGCTCGGCGCAATTGTCCTCGGCGTCGGAGAAGCCTGGCATAAGCCCCCAGCCCCATCTGGGAACTAGCGTGCCGCCCGCCTTGTCGGTCCCCCAGGAGCCTCAACGCCGCGAGACAACGCCGTTCGGGCCCACAAAGCCCAGCGGATCGCGCAAGCCGTCAGCCCTCCCGACGGAGATCATCGGGACTCGGGCCGCCAGTCACCGGCAGTCTCCGGCTGTCTCCAGGCAAGGCAAAAAGTCGCTGTGCTCGGATCAATCTGGTGTAGCGCCGCCTGGCGCCTCGATCCGTCGGGAACAAGCCAATGTCAACGCTCAGGGGCTCGGCGGCCTGGTGGCACCCCGAAGTAGTGGGATCATGACCTGCTCGACGACCGCCCTCACAAGTTCCTCATCGAGGGCGGCGCCCGTTATGAGCCAACGCTGGATGATGATCCCCGGGCCTGCTTCGGCTGCTACGGACGTAGCCGCATCGGGTGTGATGTCGCCGCGCTCCACGGCGCGACGAAACACTTCAGTGAAGGCCGCGCTCCATCGGTCGAGCGGCCCGTGCCGGTATGCATCGAACAGTGCTGGATTCTCATGGAGTATGCCGATGAGCGCGCGATTGGCACGCCCTACCGGGCCGGCGAGGAGGTCGGCGATCGAAGTCAGAAGGATGACGAGGTCGTCGCGAAGCCAGCCGGTGTCCGCGAGCACGAGCCCGGCAACGCTTTCCATGTCGATGTAGCTCACCAGCAAGTCGGCCTTGCTGGACCACCGTCGGTAGATCGCGGCCTTCCCTACACCTGCAGTCATGGCCACTTCGTCCATGGTCAGCCTGCTGTAGCCGACCTCGGCCAGGACTTGCACCACCGCGGCCCTAATCGCCTCGTCCTTCGCGGGGTCCAGCGGGTAGGCACTGCACCGGGTTCGTCGCGATGTCGGCACTGATGACTGAGCAGGTGCATCGTTCGTCACAAGATCGACTCTAATTTGTGACTCTCCGTAGCGTTCTGCCCGCTCATGCCTCCGCATACCGCGACACGCAGCGGGCCGCGGAACCGCTGCGTTCCGTGAGGTTAAGCTCACTCTCCGTGTTATCGCCTGGTCCTCCCGCAGATGCTTCAGCCATCTAGGACTGCGGTTACCCGGAGGCAAGCATGGGACTCCGCTTCACGTGGGAGTCACCGAGTTGTCGACTCGTACTCTGCGCAGTTCTCAGTGCGCTCGCGGAGCTTGGCCATGCCGGTCTGACGCTGGAAGAAATCCAGGCTCGTGCCGGGGCGGCCGGCCAGGGCCTGGAGCAGTCGGATCTCGACGAAGTCGTCGTCGTGGCCTTGCAGCATGTCCGCCTGTTTCCCGTCCCCGAGGCCACCGGATCGCTGAGAGGTGACCTTCTGCGGCTCCTCGAAACGTGGTTGGGAAATCGAGGACCCGACGAGCGCGTGATCGCCGCCGTGCTCAGCGCAGCGGAGTGGAACCCCGGACTCAGAGTCGCGGTGATCGAGGCGTTCGATCGGCCCCTTGCGCAGGCCGTCGGCGCACTCCTGGCCCGGGCAACCGGCGACGGGGCGGCACAGCCGGAGCGCATACAAACGCTGAACTGGATCCTTCGGGGGCTGGCGCTCAACCGCCTGAGGGCTGTCGACGCGCGGACGCTCGTGGACCTTCATCAGTTGGTTGATCACCTGCTCGATGGCCTTGCCCCAGGGGGCGGTGGATCCCCGTGCCGGACGTGAGCCGTCAAGCGTGGTCCGCCGCTCAACGGGGATTGCGCACCGCTCGCCTGGCACTGCGCTACTTCCAGTGCCGCAGGCGAGCCTGGCGTGGGCCGGTCGGCACGTGGCTGGGCAAGCTGGTCCCCTTCGCATTGGTCGGCGGCATGTTGGTGGTCCTCGGGGTAGGGAACTACAGGGCCCAGCGGCTCGATCAGGATGCGGTCTCGCCGTCCTCCCCGTCCGGGCCCATGACCGAGTCACCATCCGAGCAAAGTGGGCCCTTGGCTGGTGCGCCCCCATCGTGGGCTCGTGACGTACAGGCAATCCCCGAGGCCGCTGCCGCGCCGCGGCTGCCGGATCTCGGCTTCCGGGACCTTCCGGACCTCGCGGCGCCAGCCCCGAGGCAGGCTGTACCCGGGAACCGCGCCGTTCCGGATGGGGGCCCTTCCCTGTCGACGGACCTGAGGCCCGCGGCCTGCCTCCTCGCCGCGGCCTCGGTCGCGCTGGCAGCAACCGCCGTACGACGTCGACAGCGGGCAACCCGACCCCAGGCGACGACGGCCTTGGCCGAGGACATTGACACATCAGCACTCGAAGCCGAAAAGCAGCGCCGAAGGGGACAAGGCGAGGCGGACGCTCAGGCAATCGACGCGGGAGTGCCGAGCGCTGGGGGTTCATCACCCGCCGGCGACGTTTCCACCGACGCGGCCGGCCCGGAACGCACGGGCGAGAACGTGCCGCCGCCCGATGAACCAGCCCCTGAATCGTTCCCGGCCGAGGAACCCGACGCAGAGATCGCCTCCCGCCCCGCGGCCGGAGACCCAGTTCATGAAGCCGCGGCGCCGTCCCGTGAGTCGTCAGAAGGCAGGTCGCACGCGATGGGTAGTCGCAGTCGAGTCGTCCTCTTTGCGAAGGAAGACGATCCGTGGGGGCGGTGACAGCCGAGCCTCAGGTGAGCCGAGGGTCCGGCAGGGCCGGCGACGCCACGCCACGCCTGAAGCTCTTACAGCGCGCTCGGCAGACCAACGGTCTGGCGAGCGATTCGGCCTCACCCCTGAAAGTCGACACTCCCCCTCCATCCGCGCTGGCCCCGCGGCCGCAGTTGTCTGGTTTACGCAAGGCCGCGCTGTTCTTGGCGCAAATGGCCACCGATGAGGCCGCCCTGGTCCTGACGCACTTGCGACCCAGCGAGGTCGAAATGCTCGCCCGAGAGCTGCTGGCTTTGGGCGCGGTCGAGGTCGCTGACGTGGAAGACGTCATGACCGAACTTCATGCCCTTCTGCGCGGTGGGCAGTTGTACGGCCAGGGCGGCGAGGAGTTTGCCCGCGAGATACTCGCGGCAGGTTTCGGCGACGCGAAGGCCGAGGAGCTCGTCGCCCGAGTGAATGCCGTCTACACCGAGGTGCCGTTTGGGTCGCTGAGGAACGTCGACGTCCGTCAGCTCGTCACCTTCCTCAAGGACGAGCACGCGCAGATCATCGCCCTGGTCCTCGCGCACCTCACCGCCGCGCAGTCCGCCGAGGTCCTCTCCGGCTTCGCACCGGAGCAGCAGGCCGAGGTCGCCCACCGGATCGCCACGATGGACCGCACCTCCCCGGAGATGGTCCGACTGGTCGAGGAGGAGCTGGGCCGCCGGATGGGCTCACTGCTGCGAGAAGAGAGCGCCGAGGTCGGCGGCGTCGCAGCCCTGGTCGAGATCATCAACCGCTCGCCGCGGCCGACCGAGCGCTCCATCCTCGAGTGGCTGGACAACACCGACCCCGAGCTCGCCGAGCAGGTCCGTTCGCAGATGTTCGTCTTCGAGGACATCGTCACCATCGACGACCGCTCCCTGCAGCAGGTGCTGCGCGAGGTCGAGGCCAACGACCTGGCCACGGCGCTCAAGGGTGTCCGGCCCGACGTCCGCGACAAGGTCGTGCGGAACCTCTCCGAGCGCGCCGCCGAAAACCTCAACGAGGAGATCGAGCTGCTCGGCTCGGTGCGCACCCGCACCGTCGAGGAAGCCCAGGCCAAGGTCGTCGCCGCCATCCGCACGCTGGAGGCCTCGGGTGCGCTCACGATCAACCGCGGGGACGACGAAGAGCTGATTGCGTGACCGAAACACCGACGGCCGCAGCATGTCGCCGCAGCCGAGAACCCGGGCGGCTGGCTGAGCCTTCCGGCGGAGTCCGAAAATATCCACGGGAAGTTGGAAAGCGGCCGGCCGGCAGCCGAGCCTCCTCCGCAGCGATGATCCCGGATCACATCTAGCGGGTCGCGTCAGCAATCGGCGGTGCGCCGCGCAGGGATCTAACGCGCCATCAGCAGAGGCAGCATGACCTCGTCGACGACGGCTACTGCGAATTGCTCGTCGAGCCGTTCACCCCGGACAAACCAGCGTTCATAGAAGATTGCTGGACCCGCCTGCGCCGCCACGGAATTGCAGATTCCAGGGCTCAACTCCCCACGATCGGCCGCACGGCTAAGGACCTCCGCGTAGGTCTTATCCCAACAGGCTAAGGGCCCTCGCCGATAGGCCACCGCAATGGCCGGCTCATCGACGGAGGCGCCAATCAACGCTCGCGTGGCACGTCCGGCAGGGGACTCGAGAATATCGGCCATGGTTGTCATGAGGCCCAGAAGATCTTCCCGCAGCGTCCCAGTGTCTATTACCGTTATGGCATCATCGCTGGCGGCCTCTAGGAAGCTCACGAGCAGGTCAGCCTTGCTAGACCACCGTCGGTAAATCGCACCCTTGCCAACGCCGGCGGCCAAGGCCACCTCGTCCATCGTGAGGCCGCGGTAACCCAGTTCCGCTAGAACCTGGAAGACGGCTCCGGCGATTGCCTTGTCCCTGGACGGATCCAGAGCCTGTCGCCGCGCGTCCCGCGTCCGAGCGGGCCCAGCCGCACTCGGGCGCAGAAAGCCGTCACTAACAGTCACGATCGGACCGTAGCGGGCGACCGTGGAACCCTGCAGTTCCATGAACCCGCTGGTCAGGCGCCAGTTATCGATGACAACCCCGGGTAGCGGGGCACACTATTGCCCCCGATTGATGGTTGCTCAGGGCAACCGAAAGTGTCAGTGTGCCGCGGTGCACAGACGGGTTGACCCCAACCGGCTAGCCCACGAGCTTCGCAAGCTCAACGACCCTCACCGACCACCCGTGCCCGTAAAGGCCACGCTGCCCGACGCAAAATCGTCCTTGGGCCTGCTCCTTGGTTGGTGTCCCAACCGCACAGGCCACGACCGGGCGCTGCGGGGGCTGATTCTCGTCATCCGGGAGTACGCCCCGGGATTTACGGAGGATTGGCTTGGTTGGCTGACAGCCGACCGCATCGACTTGCTCTGAAGGGCCTGGCCGTGGGTGGCCGACCGGAAGAACAGCTACGAGCCGTTGCCGGCCGCATTCGTCCACGCTGAACCTCTTCCGCAACCAAGATCGCGTCCTCGACGAGGGTTCCCCGCGGCCTTTTGAGCTGTCACCGCGGAACGCCTCAGTTCCGTGAAACCACTGGTCAGATGCCCGCACCCAGCGATGTGACGTGTGGCACAGTCGTCCGCGACGTCATGCCTATCGGGCGGTACCGCATAGGTTCCGTTTGGGCGGCGCCGCCTGCAGGGACTGTGAAGGCGGCGCCGCCCCGCCAAGTTGAACGCAGTCGTAACCATCAGCGCTGACTCTCGTCGCGGGGCCACGAGAAGACAGTTGGCGGCGGCGGCCGCCCGTACGCAGCTGCAAAAGGGGAAGCGAGCTACCGGCCGCTCGCGGGCTTGCAACAATAGTGGAGATCGTCGACGCGGCCGAAGACGAGGCGGCAAGCAGGGTGCCTAAGGCTGCCCTGGGTATTCCCGATGCGGGAGCCCTCACTCGAGGGCAGAGTCGACTAGGGGATGGAAGGTGCGAACACGACGGCTGGAAACTGTATTCGCCTGGAGGCCCGGCCGCTCACGCCCTAATGCGCGTCCTAGTTGGCCCCACAAAACCGCCATTCTCTGCGCAGGGATCCTCCGGGTGAGGAGGAGGCAAGCCGGCATGCACGGCGTAGCGCTCAACCGTTTACCCGTGCCAGGGCCGCTAATTGCGGCCACAACTGCTCGGCCTGGCCCTCGACCAAGATCGGGGAGTAGTCATAGGCCAGTCAACGCGCAGGCTGGACAAGGGACGAGTCGGCCTGTACGCCGGGGACTATTGCGGCGCGGTTTGCAGAACTCGGCTTGGTGCGCCGTTCTACGTTGGCTTGCGCTTTTCTTGGTTGGACTTCATTGGACCGCGATGGCCGTTTGCGGAGGATCTGCGGATTCTGTATGGACTCGACAGCGGCTGCCACGGCGTTGAGCCCACCGGCGCACGCGTTGGCTTCCTGAAGGCGGCTTCGGCACCGCCACTGCGGCCCGGCCGCCGAATGAGCGAACGCAGCCGCAGGACATCGCTAGACCGCGTTCACCACCTCGTCCGACTTCCCCGGCTCGATCGTCGTGACCTTGTAGCGCCCCTCGCCCTCACGTGCGTAGAAGACGGTGACGGCTCCGGCACGAGTCAGCACGAGGGCATCAATTTTCCGCCGCAGGCTGGTGCCAGGGCTGATCTGAACGCTGCCGGCCCCGGGCATAGGAAGGTCGTAGATGTAGCTGTTGAAGATCCCTTGCTCCATGCCCTCCTCGGTCGGCTTCAAAGTGACGGAGTAGCCGGACCCGTGACCTTGAGCGAAGTGAGGAAACCCCTATGCTCGGCATCGAGCAGCCCAGTGCAGTTGCGAGGTACACCCGCTGGGTCGTGCTTGGGCACTGTGCGCTGTCTGAAGGCTCCGCCGATGAAGGGTCGTCGTTGCCGCTGCAGCCGACCAATGAGATCGCGAGGAGGGCCGAAAGGGTGAAAAGCTTCAGGTGCACGAGTTTGGACCGCAACTGAGGGAGTCGACTCCCCGCGCTACGCTGAAGGCCAAGCTGACGAGTGCACTGGAGGAGCCGGTGCCTGGACGACTCCGGCGCCTTCGCGCTGCGCCGGGTGAGGGAATTCGAACGCCTGATCCCCACCCTGCCAGGCCGTCATGATCGCGTTCGGGGCGGTTCACAATCGTTCCGTAAGGCGCCTGACGTGCCCATACGAATGACCTGGGACACTGGCGCACTTGAGCGAACACCGCCAACTGCAACCACAACCGCAACCAGGTGCAGAGGCGTGGGTCGGTGAATCTCTCAGGGCTCAAGCTGGTCGACCCGCATCCGAGGCACCAGTGGAGACGGTTGCGGAGGACACGGAGCTAGGCGAATAAGCGTGGCTCGTCCATAGGCTGACGGCATCAACCAGCCCTACGAACGTTCCATTCGACCGGTGTCGGATCTCCGCCTGGGAAGGGGCGGCACCGCCATGCCTGTGCGGAGACGCACTCGACCGAGCCTCCGCTCATCAGATACGAGGCACTGGCGCTCAGCCACCGGTAGTCATCCCCCGGGCGGCCGTAGTCGTGGTCATTCCGCTGCTTATTCAGGAGTGCCGTCCAGAACATGGAGTAGCCCGCCTCCGCGAGCCGATCGGCCAGATCTCGTCGCATTACCAGCGTCGACGCTTCATCCATGCCCGCGGTTGGGTCACTGACTGCGAGGCTGGCCGCGTCATCCCAGCGAAAGTCGTTACCGTGTCGCAGGTCTAGGAGGTCATAGAGCATCCGGCTTGGGACAAACCCAGTGGGTTCCTGGGTGCCGGCGCTCTCGCGGGAGGTGCCCGTGCCGCCGTACCAGGCGATCGGCTGGAAGAGGTCCGCCGGAACAGGCTGGTCATGAAGGCGCCGTGGTTCCGCGTTTCCGTCGGCCCAATCCCAGTCCGGAGAACTCGGATGCGCCGCAAGCAGACGCGAGTGGACGTCTGCGTGCTCCGACATCCAGCGCCCGTCCCAGTCCTTCCCGACGGCCCAGGCGCGCAGCGCGTCGGCCTTATCGGCGGGTACCAGGTACCCGCGGATCTGCATCCACACGTTCAGGTTGGGTGCCCTCTACGCCTCGATCTCCGGCGGGAGGACCTGGGTCCAGTTGGCGTGCCGCATCAACGACAGCCAGTCAGTGCCGTCGGGCGCAGTCAGGGTGATGAGGTCGAGCGGGTCAGGCACCCCCTCAAGATCTTCCGGATAGCCTTCCGCGACCTCGGAGGGGAAGGACGCGTGGACAGGCGCGAACCAGGCATGCTCCTGGGGATCAGGGTCCTCTATTCCACCGGGGGTTAGAACGGTTGGGTCGATGTCCCTGTAAACCAGCTGCTCTGCGGACTCGTACGCGAACGGCTCGACCTTGTCGTTCCACCGCTCCCGCAGCTGGCGGTTGTCGGCGATGCGGCCCAGCACCTCGTAGAAACCTATCCACTGGTTCTTCTTGCCATATCGCTCGACCGGTCCGTCGTGACGACCAGCCCGCCGTCCGCGCTCAAGGACCCCGAGCCGTTCGGGCGTCCAACCGAGGTCCACGACGCGAGTGAAGATGACCCGCTCGACTAGTGCGCGCAACTCCTTGTGGTCGGGATGGTCGAAGTACTCGAGAGCTGGTTCCACCACGTAGCGTCCGAAGTCGCCGAACCCGTTCAGTGACCCCAGATCGATGAGTATCTGTACTCCGGATCGGCGTCGAGGGCCTTGATGTCCTCCTGTGACATCGCCTGAACCGGCCAGTTCGTGCCGTATGGCGGCAGCCAGTCCGGTCCGGACCAGCCGTGTCTACGGGCGGCGTGAGAGGCACGCCGAAGGTAATCACGCGTCAGGAGGTGCTCCGGCCATCCGTCCGCGACCAGTTCCACGGCTGCGTCCGCAACTTGAGTCACAGTCGTCGGCACGGCCGACCGAAGTGCCACGGCGCAAATGGCTGAAGCGAGCCGCTCAACGACGTGGGGGTCATCACAGTCGCGAAATTGGCGGATGCCAGAGGCGAACCCGGCCGGCCCACGCTCTCCGACGCTCACCAACGCCTTAGTCGCCCGGTCGCGGACGCGCCGGTCGGGTGTGGTTAACATCCATCCCAGGGCCAGCGTCGCCAAGTGGGCGACGTCCTCGGCCAATGGTGAGATGTCACGAATCTTGCTGTGCGGATGCCAGCCCCAGTCGAGCAGCACGCTAACCGCGCTCTCGTCCCCGTAGTCAGTGGACCCGATGAGCCACTCAGACCAGGTCGCATCGCGTTCCGGCAGTGGCCTCGAAATCAACAGCTGGTGGGTCCAGTCTGCGTTGACCCGGTGACCGGGCACGCATGCAACCCGGACGAGCTGCTCCCATACCCGTTCTGTCCATTCTTCATAGTCGATGAGCTGCTCGATGATGCGCACGGTCCGGTCAGTCGTGTGTTGGGGGGCACGCAAGACGAGGCTCTCGACGAACGCATCGATAACGTCTCGCTCGACGCGATCGTCCTCCTTCTTGAAGATGTCGACGATCTCTTCTCCGATCGACTCCGGCGCGATGACCGCCAACGCGCCCATCGTGCCGCGCTCCTGCCAACGGGCCTGCGTAAGCGAGTCGTACCAGGCCGACAGCCCGTCGGCTGACTGCTCGGCGAGCCGCATAGCTCGCAAAACGTCACCCAAGCGCTGGTAGCTGAACGTGACGTTGTTGTTGTAGGTGTCCATTAGAACGCCCTCCCGCAGCAGTCCCAGCAGGAGGCTTCTCGACCATGGACGTCCGGGCAGAAGCGACTCGGTGATGCGTATTGCGTCGGCACGGTCGTACGGTCCGGGTCCCAATTCCGCGAACTCCCGGACTGCTACCTGCACAAGGTTGCCGGTCTCGTCGTAGTCGCAGCGGCTAGGTGTGGCCAGGCGCTTGTTGACGGCCTCCATGAACGCGTTGCAGACGGTTGCCAAGCCGGCGGTTCCCAATGTGAAGTGCGTCTGCCCCAGAGTCGTGAGGGCCTCGCAGGCGAGCTTGAGGAACAGTGGATTGCCGTACTCAGGGTTCAGGACCGGAAAGGTGAGTCGTTCCGAGTTGTATTCCTGTGTGTACCGAGCAATGGCGACACTGGTCGCCTCTGCGAAGCCCCGGTGGGCGACCCGTGGGAATCCATGGGCTTGGCCCACCACGGGCTCAACAAACTCGGTTCGACAGGAAACCGCGAGTACAACGTTCGCGTGGCGCTCGACTGCGCCGGCCAGAACGCGAAGTTCATCCGCCCACCGCTCGGCATTCGCGCCCTCGTTGACGGCATCAACCATCAGCATCGACAGGAACCCGGCCGCCTCACCGGCTGCATCGAGGACAGCAAGGACGCCGTCCAGCGTGCCGTCGATCTGAACCAACATGCCGATCTGGGGAAGGAGCCTCCCGGCGTCGAAGTCCTGTCCGAGAATCACGAGCGTCGGTAGGCCTGCGGAAATGCGGCGGGTGGCGACATCGCAGAAGAGGTGGGTCTTACCGACTCCAGCACGGCCGGTCATCAGGAGTCGCCCCACTCGCGCCGCCTCTGTTTCCGGCGAGCGCAGCAGTGCCAAGGCCTCCCACAAGGCCTCTTGAGCGTTCCGTACGCTGCGATAAAGCGCGCCAGCCTGGTCGACGTAGTACCGCCCGTCCGTAAGGTTCCGGTCCTGCAGTAAGCGGTGAATCGCATCGAGGTCTGCATCAACAGGCTGTAGGTCCTCGACGATGTCGGGAAGCGGACCCGGGGATCTGGCCGCGTCCAAAAAGCCCTGTAGGGCGACCTCGGCCTTAGCCAGTTGGGTTCGGCACGTTTCGATAGGATCCCTGAACGCGGCTTCATCCCCCTTCGGGGCGTACCAGCTCTCGTTCCGAGCTTTCCGTACACCAGCCAATGCCTTCTGGACCTTGTGGACGTAGGCGTGACTCCTCCCCAGGCCGTCAAGGGCCTCAACCGCCTCGACCTCAACGTGGACCTGGGGGCTATACCGACGACCTGCCTTCGCGACGACGTCCGCGAGTCGCTGCTTGAGGTCGTCCGGTGACAGAACGGAGGCGCTGAACCAGTAGCGCAGTCTCCCTGCGTGTTCGGGCTTCGTCAGCTCGCTCAGGAGTTCATGCGCGCCCACGTAAATGAACTCGACGGTCATGCCGCGGGCAGTTTCGCGAGGGCCTCCCACTCGGTCTTCTTCTCGAGCCACTTAGTGTGAGCCGACTTTTTGGCCTTGGGTCCGTCCGTGTCCCCGGCCGGCAAGTCGTATGGAAACGCCACGTAATACCGCTTCACTGTCGGCTCGGTGTCGAGAACGCGGACTACTGAGTGGTGGACTTGCTGCACCTCGGCATTGCCGAACCCAAACAGGTACTTGGCCTGCCACGCCCAAACGTCACCGTTGGGCAGGGCACCCTTACCTTCGCGCCCGCCGTCGGGATTGCCGAACCGGTAGAAGACAGTCCCGTCGGGCCAGTCGATCAATCCACCTCGGGCGAGAATGGACGCCAGTTCCTCGAACGCGTCCGCTCGGGACGCTGGGGCCCCATAGGGTCGGATCTGCCGGAAGTCCACGTCAGGAAGCGCACCCGTAGGCGTCATGAAGGACTGATCTCACTTTCCGGTCGTGAACGGAGTCGTGGCTCGGAATGTAGGCGGTAGTAAACGTGGTCCTCGCGAACGATCAGCTGGTCCCCAGCCGCTTCTCGGCGACTGTCCCAAGGCGGGTCGCGAGCCGGTGCAGCAGATCGTCGGCGGCGCGGCCCAGCCGGACCTCCCAACTTTGCCCTGCCTTATGGCGGTCGGCTCGGCAGTGCTCGGCGGCTGCGTGCGGACCTGCGAGCGTCAGCGCCGCGTCGCCGTCGCCGACCGTTGCCTCGACCGGGCAGGTCGGGCGTGTCTCGGCAGCGACGTGCTCAAGGGTGTGCGTGCTGAGGATGTAGCGCAGCGGGCCAGGCTCGCCCAGCCCGCCGGGGGCGACCGAGAGGCTGACGTACTGGGCCAGGAGACTCGCGGCAGCACTTACGGACAGCGCGGCGACGTTCTCGCCTCGATCACGGCTGCCGCCGCCGAGACCTGCGATGTACTGCGGGTCGTCGAGGTCGCCGGCCCGGTCAGCGGTTACAGCGGCGAGGTCGAGCTGCCCGTTGCACGCCAAGCAGGGGCGGCCAGGGCGGACGACGTGTGAACGCCAGGCCGCCCCGCGCATGCCGTTGCCGTCAGCGAAGGCGTCAACGCCCATGCCGCCGTCGACGACAGGAAGGAGGTGCGCGTACGCCACGCTGTTGAGGACCCCCCGCGCCCACGGCCGGTCGACACAGCTGAAGATGATGTCGAAGTCGAGCGCCACCGCGAGGCCCGCTGGCTCACAGACGCTGAGTTCTGAGGTCTCCAGCTGCAGCCCTGCCGCCGTTGCGTTGAGGACGACGAGGCGGCCGACCACGTCGACCTTCGACCGGCGCAGCCATGCGTCGACCTTCGTTGCGCCAACCAGCCGGTCGAGATTGCGCTCCTCGACGGTGTCGAAGTCCATCAGGCCAATGCGAGTCACACCCGTGGCCGCCAGCCGCACCGCGATGTCGAGGCCGACCGAGCCGGCGCCGACGACGAGGACCGCGCGCCGGGTGAGATCGCGATGCACGCGCGGACCCCACGAGGCAATGGCGCGCACCTGGCTGCGCCGGGCAGAGGGCGGCGGGACCAGAGCGTCGTTCCAGCTGACGACCAGACGGTCGCCAAGGACCCGGACGTTCTCGGCATGCGTGGCCTCGACGTCGCGACCGGTGCCGAGGTCCCAGTGACGGGCGGACCAGGCCTGGTCGCCGGCGAGGGTCATGCCCACGAGGGGAAGGCCGGTGATCTCTCGGACGAGATTGGCGTAGGCGGTCTCGGCGTCGCGGTCCGGGCCGCTCATGTTCTGCCAGCCGCGACCGCCCGGGTGGCTGTGAGCAAGGACGACCCCGCAGCCGTCCTCATGCGCTAGCGCCGCGGCGCGAAGCACGTAGGCGCCGGTCAGGGAGGCGTTCCCGTGCACGGCGCGCTCACCGGTCTCGGGCAAGACGACTCGGCGCACCAGGGCGGTGCGCCGAGTCGCCCCGGTTGACGGCCGGTAGGTAGCCATACAGATGTCCTCCTGCCGGTCGTCGCGGAGCAGGTGTCCGGCGAGGACGTCGTGGGTGACGGCGGTCATGGCGACCGACGTCCGGTGAGTCGTCATCGCGCGGCCCCCAGAACGCCGCGGACATGGGCCACCCACGCCCCCTCGGGGTCGATGTCGCCGCCCCAACCGCGGACCTGGCGCGAGTGACGCAACCAGCCTGAACGGGTCGACTGCTGACTGTTGGTCGCCGGCAGCGCAACCTCCGCTGGCAGGTGGATCCAGTGCGGCGGCGCCATGGGCCAGCTGACGAGCTCGGCGACCTCGACGGCGGTCTCGACCAGCTCGCCAGCATGCTGACCCTCGACGGGCTCGACCCAGTAGACGACGAGTCCGTCGCGTACCTCGGGCTTGGTCTGCAGCCGGCGCAGGCCGTTGACGAAGGTCGCGACGGGCTCGCCGGTCACGCGACGTCGGCGTTCTGGCGGATGGTGACGAACCGCGCGCCCGGGTGGATCTGCACGACGTCGTCGTCGGCGTAGCGGGCCGGCTCAGGGCGCTGGCCGCGCAGCTCGCCGAGGTCGTAGAGGGCCGGGTCAACGCCAGCGAGACGCAGCAAGTCGGCAGCTGGCTGCCGCCGCTCGCGGGTCTCGTAGTCCCGGCCGTCGATCGTGAACGCGACGCTCGGCCGCAGCTCGGTGGGCTTGTCCTTCATGATGCTCCTTCTCGCTCCCGGGGTGCCGACGGCTCCCGGCTGCACTGATGTCGGCTAAGCGGGTGTCGGTGAAAGTCCTGTACGACTTCTCCGTCGCGACTTTCACGGACGCCGGGGGGGAGACAGAGTGCGTGCAATGGCCGAGCACGCGTCTTCCTTCCGCAGCAGCCACCCGCTGCTGAAGGACCGTGCGCGCCTGGAGACGATCAAGAAGAACATGCACATCCAGATCCAAGTGGTGCTCCACGGCCGGCGGATCCGCGACGACGTCGAGCTCGCGCTACCGGGAGGCGCTTCGGTCGACGACGTTCTGCAGGACGCTCTGCTCGCGCTTCTGCGGACGGATTCCGCGAACGTGCGGACCTCCTGGGAGGCGCTCAGCTCCGAGATCGCCAGGAACAAGGCGAAGGACGCGTTGTCGCTGGCGACGCGCGGACGGCGCTCACCGAACGCCGCGCCTGGAACGCCAGACGACGTGACCCTCGTTCCACTTGAAGAACGCCTCGACGCAGCTGACCCCGATCCGGCGCACGACCCGGCGGAGGCGTTCGACCGGGCACAACAACAGTTGGTGATCCTCCGCCTAGCCCGCGAGACGTTGAGCGAGCGGGAGCGGTTGATCTTCAGCACCGGCTACTACAGAACGAATACCGACAAGGAACTCGGTGAGCAGCTCGGCATCACCGGGCAGGCGGTCGGACAACAGTTTCGCCGCATACTGCGGGATCTGTACGCCGCCGCTCTGCGCGATCCGACGTTCCCGCCGCTCAAGGAGAGCGACGGAGGGGAGGACACATGAACAGCCACAGCGACGCCGTCGATGCCGTTCTCGCGGCGTTCTCGGATCACCTTGAGCACGGGGCTTCCCGTCCCACGCTCGACCATCTCGACCGGCGCGACCGACAGCTCGTCGAAGACTTGATGAGGTTGATGGAGACGGGCCGGTGGATCGATCCGTCAGCGTCGGCGCCCTCGTTGGAGGCGCTGCTCGCCGGCACCGAGTTCGCCGAGTCCCTGCCTCCGGCGCCTTCCACGTCCAAGGTGCCGGTCCTCCACCGGATGCAGAAACTGCTCGCCGACGTCGACCCGCGGGTCGAGGTGAACGTCCACGACGACGGCTTTGTGTCCTTCGGCTACCTAGACCTGCTCGCGCGGTTTCATCCACTCGACACCGACGACCCCTGGCTGGCGGGGGACGCGCTCCGCGCGATGTTCGACGCGGACAGCTACGTCGACTTGGTGGCTCTCGTCGCAACACAGACCGACGAGCTGCTGGCCCGAGTGGTGTCGCGCTACGACGTCGACCCCACCATCTCGACCGCGTCGAACCGCCCGGCGCGTCCGCCACGGCCGGTCCTGCCCTTAGCGCTCGCCGCTCGGTCGATCCTTGAGGTCAGCGCGCCCGAGTGGGGCGAGTTCGGGCTCAACGGTGGCGCCCTCCCAGTCGGGGATGTCGCCGAGTTGGGAGCGCAAATCGCGACGCAGGTGGTGGCGGAAGAGGCGAAGCGCCGATACCAAGGCGACAAGGCCCTCGCCTATCGCGGGCTAGTCGGGCATGAACAACGGCTCGTCAAACTCATCTCGACCGCCACGGGCCGGGGAAGCTCCATCGACCTCGCCGCCGCGATTGACCGCTTCGCCAGGCAGGTCGCGTGATCCGCAAATTGCATCTCCGGGGCTGGCGCTCATTCGAGGAGCAATCCCTCGAGATTGGGCCCGGCGTTACCTTCGTGTTGGCCGAGAATGGCGTTGGCAAGACGTCGCTGATCGAAGCCGCTTCTTGGGGCCTCTACGGCCCGCTCTCCCGGGTGGATCCGGTCGCTGCTCGTCGCGTCGGCGCCGACGAAACGAGCATCGATGTCGAGGTCGAATTGCCCGACCACCGGGTTCTCACCGTTCGACGCGTGGTCGACGCCGTCGGACAAACGGATGTCCAGACAACACTCGGCGGCGACCCGCTCGACCCCGCATTGCTGAACGCCGTGCTCGCCGAGGCCTTCGGGGCGTCGGTTGAGTTTCTCGCGCGAACAACGACCCTGCCAAGCAGTGCCGTCGACGACCAGACGGTAAGCGCCTTCGCTCTGCGCGAGCACCTGCGCCGGGTTTTCGGGGTAGATGACCTGATCCGCGTCGCCGATCAGATGCAACAAATCCACGACGAGCACGAGGCTGCGGCTAGGGGGTACCGAACCGCGTCGCGGCGAGCTACGGCCGACCTCACTGCCCTGATGGCTCAGCTGTCTAGCGCTGATGAACACCTCGCGACGCTGCACGAACAGCGGAATGCGCTGCGCGACGAACTCGAGCTGGCCGAAGACCAGCTGCGGCAGTTGCGCCATCAGAGCGAGGCAGCCGACCAAGCGGCTGCGGCGCACGCCGCCTTCCAACAGGTCCTCGCTGCAGCACAGCCCGTCATCTTGCCCAGCCTCGGAATGCCCCAAGTGCAGACAATCAACGACCTTGTCCGAGTTCTCGAGGAGGCCGAGCGCTCCGCACTCGCGGCTGTCGACGACGTGCGCCAGGGGTTGGCCCTTGTCGCCGGACGCCTTGAGGCGATTACGAGCGCTGCAGCGGAACTCGACACGGCGTCCGGGGACTGCCCCGTCTGCCGACGTCCGATGAGCCGTGAGGACATCGAGCACGCTCGACGTAGTCATTCACGTGACCTGACAGCGCTGGACTCCGATCGCGCCGTCCGGCAGGCCGATTTGGTGGGGGCGAGTCAGCGGCTCGACGCCGTGCGAGCTGTGCTTCGGCAGGCGCTTACTGTCCCGTCGCCGCGTGACAACACGCCGGACGCGGGACCGCTGGACGTGGACGCCGTTCGGGCAGCCGTTGATGAGGTACGCGCCCGTTACGACGACATCTCCGAGGACGTGGCCGCCACCCGAGCGACGCAGGCCGCTCTCGCGGAACGGATCGCCGCCGAACGCACCGCCGCCAGTGAGCGAGAGGCCTCGCTCCTCGTCCACCGGAAGGCAGCAGTGTCGCGCGTGGCCGCAATCATTGCCCGACAAACGGCGGACCAGCTCATGGCAGAGCGCATCGACCCTTTGGCGGCTGAGATGCGCGCGCGCTGGAAGCGCGTCTTCGGTGACCGCGGCGCGCTCCAACTCGGTCCTGACGGCCGGCTGACGCTTCGGCGCGGAGTCGAGGAGATTCCCTTCGAGTACCTCTCCAGCGGCGAAAAGGTCGTCGCCCTGCTCGCCGTCCGACTGCTTGTTCTCGGGTCGTCCACGCGCGCGTCGTTCCTATGGCTTGACGAACCCTTGGAGCACCTCGACCCTCGGAATCGCCGGCTCGCCGCAACGCTCATGTCGGCATCGGGTGTTCAGGTGCGACAGGTCCTTGTGACGACTTACGAGGAAGACCTGGCGAGGCGCCTGGCCCAGCGCGGACAGGCGTCCCTGTTGCGGGTGCGCTCCGCGGACGCGGAGTGGCCCCTCTCCGGGTCGACCATGCCGGCCTAGTGGACCGCTTGCAGACGTCGCCCTCGGCCGTCTAGGCATCCCGTGTCCGAGAAGGAATTCGACAGCACTCTGGTCGACCAGACCCCCCTCAGCGAAGAAGCAACGAGAACTGGAGAAAGAGGTCAGCCCTGATCGTCGCTAGATCGGCGCAGACGATCTTGAGTTCGTAGCCAGAGTGCTCGTTTGCTCTGTTCATCGCTCTGACCACTAAGTCCTGCAACTTTTCCTGTCCTGCGGCTAGGTCAGCCGTCTTAACCTCCCCGGACTCCTTGTCGGTCAACCCTGCGGCCTGAAGCCGTGGCCCAGTGAGCGCTCCCAGGATGTTCACGCGATGGCCATCGGCGTGCGCAAACCAGCGATCGACGGCTGCAACTACCCGCGCTTCAACCTTTGCATTCTCGGGACTGGGGGCGCGGTCGAAGGCGCTGCTAAGCCGCTTCCGAACCTCATAGCACGGGTCGAGAACCAGTCGAACGACGTCGTCCGGAAACGGGGCCCGCCCGGTCCGGTTCGCGACCCACTCTCCGAAGGATCTCTTTGCCGGGCCGGTAAGTGGGCGTACGGCCTGTACGTTAGTGACGACTAGGGCGCCCTTAAGGATGCTCGTCGTCCAGGCCAGGTCGACGGCGAGGCCCATACCCGCCGGTACGTCAGAGAACTTCTCACGAGGGTACGCGTACCAACGCGGCGAGTAAGCATTCCGACGCAGGTCAAGCCAACGGTCCTCTTTCACCAGTCTTATCGGCGCAATCAGCACCGTCGGCTCCTGGTCGGCCTCGCGAACTACGTCGCAGTCCTGGGTGAGAAGGACGTACCAGCCGGTGTCAGACCCCAGAGCACTCGCCCACGCGTCCGTGGGGCCGACTTCCGGGCGAGCGACGCCCGAAGGAAGCGTCTCGACACCCGCAGGTCCCACGCCCGCGATGGCAAGCGTCAGCCCCGAAAGTGCATCTCCCTGCTGAAGAGGCGACAGCGCAGTGAACGACACCGGCGCCCCCGCCGCAGCCAGCACGGTCGGAGGCGTCGGTCCGGCGGAAGTCCCATCGCTGTCGGCTGACTCAGCCACGGATCAGCCGCGTCGCAGGACCGCGACTGCCGCAGCGTTGCCCGAGCGCTTGACTAGATCGGCCAACTGCTTCCCCCCCGCTTCTTGGCGCACTTCGCGGCTTTCCGCTGGTCCAGCCTCGGCTCGGTGAGCACGTAGTGCAAGCCGATGCATCGCGCTTTCGCTGAATGGACTAGGGCGGAAGCCGGACAGAGCGTCAACCAGAGGGGTAGTCGCTGTGAAGGGGTCCTGGAGACTGTCAGTAGGGGTCACCGCGACGGGTGCGAGAATCTCTCGAACCTCGTCGATATTGAACCGGTACTGACGGCCAGGCGTCCTGCGGTAGGGAATCTTCCCGTTGCGGGCGTACGCCTGAATGCTGGCTGCCGACAGGCCGACTGACGTGGCAACCTCGCTGCTTCGGGCGTTGCGCTCTACCACGAAGGGCACCTCTCAGGATCGCGGCTCAAGGCTCTCGTTAGCTGATCGGACTGAAGCCGCATCCGATCAAGGTCAACTCCCTGGAATCTAGTCCTCTGGGATCTCCGTTGGATCGGCGGATGGGTGTGTGGGGAGCCGCTATGCGACGTCCTGCCTTGCGGCGACGTCCTGCCTTGCGCGGGTAGACGCCACGCTTTGCCTTGATCTAACGGACGGGTGCGTCGGCCGGGGCCACAGGGGACTGGCTTCACGGTGACTATGCGATGCCGGCCCAGACTGTCCGGAGACGTCAGCCGGAGGGGCTTGGCCCCTCCGTCGCCCAGCCGCCCCGATCGGAGACTTCCGAATGAGCCGCGTCGGCTACATCCGTCTTGGGCGGCCGAAAACTCGGCTGCGGCCGCGTCCGCATGGGACCTAAGCAGACGAGTCGCACGCAGGTCTGCCAGGGCGGCGCGTCGGCTACCTGGCCTGCGGGAAACCGCAAACGCGTCTTCGTGTGGGAAGGACATGGGCAGATGGCTCATTCGTCGGTGTTCACGAAGAAGCCGGCACGAGTGGCAAACGGCGAAGAGACTGGCCCACAGCGCGAAACGCAGCAAGCTCCGCAACCCTCTCCTTGCGGCTGATGAATGCCCGATCGCATCGCTCGCTGCCAGCGTCGTTGCGGTCGCAGCCTGAATCCTTGTAGCGCCATCAACAGTCTGCATCACTGGACCTTGACGCAAGATCATCGAAGGTGAGCCGTCAAGACAGACGACCGCAACCACCCGAGGCCGCTCGAAAGTCCACCTCTGAGGGCTGCTCTGGAGCGAGCGACTGGGCGCAGGGCGCGTAGCCAGACCCAGAAGTGCACTATCGCGCGGCATCAACTGCATCACGCCAACCACTCCACTCATCCTCACGGTTCTCACGAGAATGGTCCTCCCCCTAGAGCCTGGAGTCAAGTGCCTTGCTCTCACGGTTCTCACGGAACCTTCCCCTCCCGAGAGGGCCAGCGGGTAGGTGTTCGGCCTCACGGTTTTCACGCCTCGGAGTGGCCGTACGCGCTGTAGATCCGCAGTAACTGTGGGTAACCAAAAGCGGGCGTCGCCGCAAAGAGCACCCGAACTGCACTCGCTCGAGGTCGACCAGGGCTACGGAGCGCAAGCCGCCATACTTCGATCCTGCGACGTCACACGCATCGCTCCGGTGGCGGATACGCTAGGCGCTCCACCTGTCGCTGCTGCCACCGGTCGAGCGAGACCGACGCGGAAATCTGCAACGCACCGACGTCGAAGGCGGTACGCGCGCCCAGGGCCGTCTGCAGGGACACCGACAAGCCGCGAGGGCTCAGTTGGCTTCTGCAGCAAAGGCATCGCTGGGGACTGGCTTCGCCGGGCGACCGGCACGGGCCTAGCAGCACCGGAGACTCCAAGATCACGAGGCATCACAGACCCGTGAATAACGGTGTTGCAGGCGCGCGTCAGCGCGGGGCGGGCGAAGCCCGTCCTCCAGTTCTTCTGCAGTTGAGGGTCAGGCGGCCGGGTCGAGGACCACGGTGTGGCCGAGCTTCTCCAGTTGGGCGACCAGCCGACGGGCGTGCGCCTCGTCGTTGCGGCGGGCCAGCCACTCCGGCCCCAGGTCCTGGTAGGGCTGGTCCCGGGTGAGCATCCAGTAGGCCGAGACCAGGATTGAGTGGCCGACCGCCATCTGGGCCCGGGCCCTGCCGCGGCGGCTGCTCAGCCTCGTGTGCTGGGCGGCCAGGTAGTTGGCGCCCTTCATCCGCCCGACCGAGCCGGCCGCCTCGACCAGCATGGCGGTCAACCACTTGTTGCCGTGCGGCGGCCGCACCGGATACCGCTTGCCCGCGGACTCCCGGGTGCCGGGCGAGACCCCGGCCCAGGACGCCAGATGCTCAGGAGTCGGGAACCGGGTCATGTCCGCGCCGGTCTCGGCGATGATCACCTGCGCAACCTTCTCCCCCACCCCGGGAATGGTCTGCAGCAGTTCGAGCTGGTGCGCCCAGGGCTGGAACGCCGCGGCGATGACGCTGTTGAGCT
Source organism: Blastococcus sp. CT_GayMR20 (assembly GCF_004570345.1). The sequence continues at coordinate 31,671 of NZ_SPQM01000021.1, forward strand.
CGGCCAGCGCCGCCTCGACCGCTGTGATGCGGGCCAGCATGCTGCGCGCCAGCTGGGCGTGGCCGGCGTCGAAGTGCCCGGTCAGCGCCTCGGTCAGCGCCGGGATCTTGCGGCGCATTTTTCCCTTGGCCAGCTCCGCCAGCACCCGCGGATCGTCCTCGCCGCTGATCAGCGCACCGAGCATGGCGCGAGCGGAGACGCTGGTCAGGCTGGCCGCCACCGAGGACAGCTTCACGCTGGCGTCCTCCAGCATCAGCTCCAGCCGGGTGATCTCCCTCGTGCGGTCGCCCATCAACTGGACCCGGTAGCGGGTCAGCATCCGCAGCCGGCGGATGTCCGGCGGCGGCACGAACGACGGGCGCAGCAGCCCGCACTCCAGCAGCTGGACGATCCACTCGGCGTCCTTGACGTCGGTCTTGCGCCGCGAGATCGCCTTGATGTGCGCGGCGTTGACCAACCAGACCTCCATCACCTCCTCCAGGCAGTAGAACGCGCCCTTCCAGTAGGTCGAGGTCGACTCCATCGCCGCGATCGTCACCCCGCGCTCGAGCAGCCAGTCCCGCATCACCTGCAGCGAACGGGTCATCGTCGAGAACGTCCGCGTCTCCGCCCGCCGGCCCCGCGGCCCGGGCGTGCGAACGCACACCGTCAGCGTCGCCTTGCCGATGTCCAGCCCGGCGACCCGCTCGTACCGCACTTCCACTTGAGATCCCTCCTCCGGTCGACAACCTGCAGGGCGTCGTCCGGAGGGTCCTCAACTCATGGACACAGACCCGCGCGCTCACGGCAGCAATCAAGGGCACCCGAGGACCCCGCGCCAAACACCTCAGCGGGCTCTCCCGCACCAGTGACGGACGACGTCGCCGGACGACAAGAGCATTCTCATCGCCAAGGGCTGCGATCAAGATCGCAAAGGATTACACCTCATGCACCCAGGAGTTCCGCAATTCGTGGTGACGAGTTTCTGGAGGTCCGTCTGCAAGGTCGAGGCATGGGAAGCAGCGGAACTTCCGACTACCGGGCTCGGCGCCAGGAGCGCGAGCAGCAGAGGCGCCGTCGAGCCGAATGTGACCGGGTCAAGGAGGGTCGAGCAACGACGCCGGACGCCCAGACCACCGATCGCGGGCGACGGGCCGCGGCAACGACCTGTGGATGGTGCGGTGGGCCTATCACTCCGGGCAGCCGAGGACCGATCCCACAGTGGTGCTCGGCCACATGCCGGCACCGCGCCTGGGAACAGGCACGGGCCGCAGCCTCCGGCCGGGCGGCCGTCCAGATCGTGGAGCGGCGAGTCGAGGTTCCCACACGGTTGCCGCTGACCCGCCGGGACTGGCTCCATGCGCTGCAGAAGCTGACTCAACAGCTCGACGACGGCCGCGTCTACGACCGCGACCTCCCCCGTCTGGCCACTGCCCTCGACGCGGTCCTGGAGGCCTACAACCGCCGGCCCTACGCCCGACTGCGAGCCGCCGACGACCACCGCGCAACCGGGATCCAGCGTTATCCACGTCGATGACCCGCTGCCTGATCAGGGGTGCCATAGCGAACGTCTACTGGAAGGCGCCAGCGCACGGCGCCTTTCCCTCTACACGGCTGGATTGACGTCCTGCAGCACTTCTCCAGTACCGCCATCGCGACCTGGAGGGCCGAAGGAAGCCGCGCCTCCCGGCCGATCCAGACGACCCCACGGCGGAGGGAGCGTGGAGAAGAGCCCGCTACCGCTCCCCCACCGTCCAAGCCTGGGAGCCGCCGGCCGCCGACCTGCAGGACGATGCCGCTGGAGGAGACGCCACGGCAGTTTGGGTGATCGGCGCCGCGCACGCCGACCTCCACCTTCGGACCCTTCTCCAGTAGCCCTGGTCGTAGCGCCGGAGGCCTGTGGATGCAGGTTCGTTACAGCCCGGCGGGCGCAGGCGCCGTCGACCGGACCCAACTGGAGAAACCCTGGAGGCCTGCGCCCCACCCTCACAGCTACCACCTCGCCGCCTCTCAGGCGAGGCAGCGCAACAGCCAAAGGAGCCTCGGTGGATCTGCAGGAGCTGCGCGTCAGCCGGACCGCCGTGGTGACGGTGGCCCAAGCCGCCGAGGTATTGGGCATCGACGTCCGCACCGTTTCTCGGGCGATCGAGAACGGCGAGCTCCCGGCTCTTCGGCTCGGTCGACGAGTACTGGTCCCCCGCCTGCCCCTGCTGGCTGCTCTGGGCGTCAGGGTCGAAGCCGCGCTCACCGAGGTCGACGGCGTCAGCTCAGGCGATCGATGAGCATGCGAGACCACGGGCGCTGGTGGCCGTCGGCAGCAAGTATCACGCCGCGCTCCGCCCGTTCTTCGAGGTCAGCGACGTGCCGGCCGGCATTCAGGTATCGCCCGCCGAAGTCCCCCTTCACGACCGCTGACCATTCCGCGTCATCTTGTTATCGCCGAGGTCCCACCTCACCCGCTGAGGCTCGTGATACTCCGTTTGATACCGCCGAGGGCGGATTCTGGTGTATCTGGGTGCATTCTGGTGTCTAAGCACAATCGCTGCGGGACTCATAAGTGCAGGTCGAAGCGTTGCAACGCATCTGGATGCTTAGCCTGAATCAGGAGTTCAAGTCCCCCCTCGGACACAGCATCGCCCCGGTGTTCCTGCTCGTCAGGACGTCGGGGGGTTTCCGTGTCCAGGCCTCTGATGCCCTCGTGGTACCACGTCGATACTTCCCCGCCGCTCTGGTCAGCCGTCAAGCAACGCGGCGAACCGCTCGGCCGCCTCGCGGCCCATGCCGGGGCGCACGCGCTGGTAGACGGTGAGCGTGATCGTCGCGCTGGCGTGACCGAGGCGCTCGGAGACGACCTTCACCGGCACGCCGTCGGCGAGCAGCAGCGTGGCGTGGGTGTGGCGCCGGCAGCCACTCCTCCCCCAGCGCCTTGCGCGCTCGGGCCAGCTGGGCGGCGAAGTGGCGGGAGAACCGCTCCGGATGCCGATGGCTGCCGTCGAGCTCGCTCAGCACGAGCGCGGAGTCCGGACCAGCTCGAGGGTCTGCAGACCGCGGGCCGCCCGGACGTCGGAGCCCTTCGGCCGCGCCCGTCCTGGGAGCCCGGCTGTCTTCCCGATGTCGGCGGTCAGTCAGTTGCCGGCGGCGCGGTAGGCCTGGATCACCTCGTCCTTGATGCGGCCCCGCAGCGGGACGGTCAGGCCGTTGGCTGCTGCCACGGGCGCACAGCGGCTGTGTCGATGCCGTTGGTACCCGATTTACCGGCCCCCGCAGAGGCGCTGCGACGACCGCTGCGCATCCCTGGGGGCCACCTCGGCCTCGGATTCGCGTGCCGTTGCATGCGGCCATGCGTGCAGCCGACGATCACCTCCGCTCGATCGCAGCGAGAACCAACTCGGCCATGCGCCGCCAGGTCACTGCGTCCATGACTCCGGTGTCGCTCAGCCGTCCGGCGGTGCCGAGGACCAACACAGCCATCTCGTCGTAACCGACGTCGGCGCGGAGCCCACCGTGTTCGCGCGAACGGTCCATCACGGCAGCGACACTTTTCTGCACATCTGACCTCGCTAGCTCTACCTCGTCGTTGATCGGTGCCGCGCGAAGGAGGTCTATGGCGAGCCGGTCACGGCGCAATTGCTCGAATAGATCGAACGTCAAGCAACGGAACGCTTCGACCGGATCGGAAGCGTCGAGTCGACCTGTCGCGAGGTCGCTCCAATCGCGAAGCCATTGGATCGCGACGTCCGCGAGCAGGCCGTCCTTGGTTGGATAGCTTCTGTAGATGGTCGCGAGACCGACATCGGCACGCTCGGCGATGTCGGCGATCGTCGCAGTCATGCCCAGCTCCGCCAACACCTCCCGCGCAGCCGCATCGATCCGAGCGCGATTCCGCAGTGCGTCGGACCTCTTGGCACGACGCTCGAGCGGCTTGCTGGAATCGGCCACGCCTCGACCTTAGAGGTCGCCCGAAGCGCCGCTGTTGCACTGATCATTCCCGGTGTGCAGCGGCGGCAATTCCGAGTGACTGTTCGAAGTGTGCGGATGCGGCCGATCGTGGAGGGGGCCGGCCGGGGAGGCTGAAGCCTCGACGCCGCCGGCGTGCCCGGTGCAACTCACGCCCCTCCAGTAGCTGTATCCCACGTCTCCAGCGGCGGTCGCGCGCTGAGCTTCTGAGGTGAAGTCCACGCACGATCCGCTGAGCCCCCGGCACGATCAGGCTCTCAGGCTGGCTCGTCCCGACCGTGCGCGTGTACGGCGGTGTTCCGGTCCGTCGGGATGCATCTCGACGTCCTCGGCCGGCCCCTATGCGGAATCCGGGATTCCGGATAGGGTTTGGTCCTCGAAACTGAAGACTTCAACTCCATCGGCCGAGCGATGGCCGTCCGACGCCTTCGGGGGGCATCGAGGTGCGGCAACGCGAAGACGCGGGAAATGCGACGAAGCACGTCTCGTTCTGCCGGCTCTGTCAGGCGTCGTGCGGTGTCGTCGTCGACGTCGTGGAGAACCGGGTGGTCAAGGTCGCAGGCGACCGGGACAACCCGCTGTCGGGCGGTTTCACCTGCCCCAAGGGGCGTCACGGAGCTGACTTCCACAACGACGAGCGGCGATTGAGGACGGCGCAACGCCGTCGCCCGGACGGCGGGTTCGACGCCGTCGACGTCGATGACGCGATTGACGAGATCGCCGGCCGACTCCGCAGCATCATCGCCGAGCACGGCGTGGAAGCAGTCGGCGTCTTCCAAGGCACCCAGTCCGCGTTCGCCGCCATAACGCGGCCGTTCCTGCAGGCCTGGACCCGTGCCCTCGGCACGCACAAGCTCTTCTCCACCATGACGATCGACCAATCAGCGAAGTGGATCGTCCCGCTGCGGATGGGCGAATATCTCGGGGGACGTCAACGGTTCGACGACTCTGATGTGTGGATGCTGTCGGGCACGAATCCCCTGGTGTCGCTCAACGCGGGTTATCTCGACGGAGCGCTCGTTCACGATCCCGCTGCTCGACTGCGGTCCGCGCAGAATCGCGGACTCAAGCTCATCGTCATCGATCCACGACGCACCGAAACAGCGGCCAGAGCAGACCTCCACATCCAGCCGGCACCCGGTCACGACGCCCTGGTGTTCGCGGGGCTGCTGAACGTCTTGTTCGGGGAAGACCTCTACGACGCAGAATTCTGCGCCGCCTTCGTCGAAGACCTCGATGAGCTGCGGGCCTTGGTCGCGACCGCGACTCCTGACAATGTGGAACTCCGCGCCGGGATCCCCGCAGAAGAATTGCGCGCCGCAGCAAGAATCTTCGGCCAGGCCGAACGCGGAATGCTCAGTACCGGCACCGGCGTTTGCATGGGCCCGAACTCGAATGTCGCCGAACATCTCGCGACCTGTATCAATGTCGTGTGCGGACGGTACCTACGAGCTGGTGAACCGACCGGGATGCCCTCGATGCTCCAGACCATCGGCATCGCTCGCGCCGAGGTCGCGCCACCCCATCGCACCTGGGAACACGGATTCCGCAGCCGCATCGGAGACGTCGGACTCCTGCACGACGAGTTGCCGTGCGGCATCTTCGCCGAAGAAGTGCTCGAACCCGGCTCCGACCGAGTCCGAGCGCTCATCGTCGTCGGCGCAAACCCTGCTGCCGCGATCCCAGACCGGAAACTCACGGGCCGAGCCCTTGACTCACTGGATCTGTTGGTGACCGTGGACCCTCGAATCTCCGAGACCGGCACGCGTGCGCATTACATCATCGCGCCGACGCTCTGGTTCGAACGGGCAGACCACACCGCTGTGCTCGAGTCGCTCTTTCCGGTCCCCTATGCGCAGTACACGCCGGCCGTCGTCGAGCCGGGCCCTGGAGTGATCGAGGACTGGCAGTTCCTGTACCGCCTGGCCCGTGCATTGGGACTGACACTCGACTTCGCCGGCCGCACCCTGGACATGGTTCACGAACCGACGTCCGACGAGCTGCTCGACATGCTCGCCGCAGCGGGCCGCATCCCCCTCGACGTGGTGCAGCAACACGAACACGGCATGAAGGCCCCACGTTCCGGTGCCACCGTCGCACCCGGTCGCACCGAAGCGACGGCGAAGCTCCAACTCGTGCCCGACGACGTGTCCGACGAATATGCCGCCGCACTCCAGAGGAGCGCACTGGCCGCGCCGACGAAGGACTACCCCCTCGTGCTCGTGGTCCGGCGAATGCGTGAGGTCATGAACTCCTACGGTCGCGACATCACGGGTTTACCGAACCACACCTACAACCCGGCCCACATCAACCCGGACGACATGGCCGCCCTAGGACTCAGCGACCTGCAGATCATCACTGTGCGCTCGCCGCACGGCGCGATCCAAGCGGTGGCGCACGGCGATGCGAAGGTACGTTCGGGAGTTCTGTCCATGACGCACTGTTGGGGCGGCCCCGCTGAAGCCGACTCCGATCCGACAGACGGTGGCAGCAACGTCAACCATCTGCTGACAACATCCACCGATTTCGAAGCGATCAACCGGATGCCCACGATGTCCGCAGTCCGCGTGTCGGTATCCGCCACGGCCTCGGAACCGTGAACGTCGTCGCTTCGGACTCCGCGCGGTTCGGGGCGCATCGGGGCGGTCCCGTGCTTCACATGTTGCGTGACTCGTCGCAGGCGAGGACCGCAACCATGGCCGAAGGTCTGCTCCGTCCGCGCCACTGTCCTCGACGTGCACACCTTCTTCGATGATGCGCACGTGCATGCGGCGCTCATCATCGACTCGTAGGTCTCGGACACAGAACGGAAGCCCCACGGTGGTCGGTCGTGGGGCTTCGTCGTCCCCCGGCCGGCGCCAGTGAGTGCAGCCTGCTCGCCCGATCAGGTCAGGAGTGCCGCGAGCGAGGCATCCGAAGCGTTGAGTGCCGCGCGGTCGTAGGTGGCGCCGCTGGCGAGCAGTTCGTCCGCCCCGGTGCGATCGGCAAGCTGCTCGAGCCGGCGACCCACCGAAGCCGGCCCACCGGCCGTGACCGCCTCGAGGCCCCGCGCCACCCGATCGGCGTCCCGATCGTCCCAGCGCTGGTCGCGGATCGACGCGACCGGCTCGAGGGGGCCGAAGACGCCGGTGCGCCTCGAGCGGACCATCGCCCACACATCCGACAGGGCCAGCTCGCGAGCCTCCGCATCAGTGTCGGCCACCAGCACGTCGAGCGAGACGGTGACGTAGGGACGGCTGTCACGGTGCGACCGGAAGTCGCGGCGGTAGGTGGCAAGCAGCTCACCGAGCTCCGGCCGCGAGAGGACCGGACCACCGAGCACGACCGGCAGCCCCAGCCGGGCAGCGACCTCGATCCCGCGTCCGGTGGCGAGCACGAAGATCGGGAGAGGGTCCTCCACCACCGGGCGCGCGGTGACCGGCGAGGTGCGCTCGAGGTAGCTCCGAACCTCGACGATGTCGTCGACGAACGAATCGTGCTCGTCGTCAGGACGGCGCAGCGCGCGGCGCACGGGTGCGGTGAAGCCGCCGGAACGGCCCAGTCCGATGTCGACCCGGCCCGGATGGAGAGCCGCCAGCATCAGGAACTGCTCTGCCACGACGAGTGGCTGGTGATTGGGCAGCATCACGCCCCCCGATCCGAGCCGGATCGACGCCGTGCGCGCCCCGATCGCCGCAAGCAGTACCGCCGGCGCCCCGGACGCGATGCCCGGGACGCCGTGGTGCTCCGCGACCCAGAACCGGGAGTAACCCAGCCGCTCTGCCGCGACCGCCCGCTCCACGGTGTGCGTCAGAGCGGCCCCCTCTCGGTGGCCGGCGCGGGTGCGGGATCGGTCGAGCAGCGAGAACCGCACACCGCCAGCCAACCGGCAACGCCCCGGCGGGCTTCCGATCCCGGGCAGGCACCATCCTCGGGCGCCACCCTGGCCGGCCTATGAGCTTCAGCCCGTGAGGCGCCGCACCGCCGTGACCGGCTTCTGCGCGCACCAGCGGGCGACCCGCAGGCCCAGGCGCCAGAGGTCGGCCCACTCGGGGGGCGGGGCGCCCCCGGGACGAGCCGCCCGGGGTACGGGCTGGGCGGTCTCGGGCAGCCGCGACACCAGCAGGTCAGCCGGGGACTTCCGTCCTCCGCGCCGGAGCGAGTCGAACGATGGGATGGACGGCGCGAGCGGCGACTCCTCGTCGTCGGGAACGCCGTCGTCCATGTCATCTGACGCTAGTCGCTGGCACCCGGCAGGGCTCACCCGCCTGCCGAGCCGAGGCGAAGGGACTGGCGTCGGCAGCATCGGTGCCCAGGTTCTGGCTCCTACCGCGATCCTCCCCACCAGAACGGTGGTGCACGAACGGCCGGCTCCAGGCCACACCGCACAGGCGTGTGCGTATGCAGCGTCTCGCCCCCCGGGCACTCTCACGTGGGCGATAGGCCCCGCAAGGGACCTCCAGGATCCCGGCGTCTCCACCGGTCCATCCACGGGTGACCACGCCGGGCCTGGTCAGGTGGTTCGCCGGCGCACCTCCGCCGCGGCAGACGGTGCCAGGCGGCGTATCGAAGCCCTGTGCACATGTGGTCAACGGCATCGAATCCCCGTAACCGGCGCGGATCGCGGGGCGTCGGGATCCACACGTGGGCGTAGCGGTCCGCGTGGCCGGTCTCGGACCGGCCGTGGCGCCTGGCTGGGCGGCGGCGTAGCGTCGGGAACGGCTGATCCGGGTGATGCCCCGCCCGCTCCTCGACCTCGTCGCTGCGCCTCTCCGGCCGGCCACCGCCGCAGCGCTTCCAGAGGAGGCGACACCGCGTGACCACTGCGGCCGCCTGCAACCAACACCAGTCCGCCGACCACCAGCACACCCACGGCGAGGGCTGCGGCCACGAGACCGTGCAGCACGGAGACCACGTCGACTACGTCCACGACGGGCACCGGCACGCCGGCCACGAGGGCCACTACGACGAGCACGGCGACACGGACTGACACAGGTCCGGCGGACGGACCGATCCGGGCTTCGTCCGGTGCCTGTCGTCGAACGTCGACGTACCTGGGCCGACTACGTGACCCAGCGCTCGCTCGCTGGCGCTTGGCCTCAGCGGTACCCCACCACCCTGGTCGCCGGGGCGCCGGTGCCGGCCAACGCGGAGATCGGCGACCGCAGCTACGAACCCACCGATCCTGCGGCGCGATCTCTGCTGACCACCGAGGCGGAGGGGCAGGGGGCGCTCATCGCAGTGCTCGAACGACGGCGAGAGGAGCCGGTCCAGCGACTGCGCGAGCCGTGGTGACCACCCCAGCGGGGTGTCAGGGCCCGATCGCGCCGCAGACGATCCGGGCGCCGGCGTCTCCGCCGCTCCGGGTCTCCTCGTCCGGTCCCCCGGGGGCGTAGCGCGAGGGGATGTGCCCCATGTTGTCCGGCGCCTCGCCGATGATCAGCGACGTCCCGTCGCCGTCGAGCAGATCCTCGACCTTCGGCACGGCCACCAGTGAGCTTCCCGCGCCGACGCCGTGCTCCGTCATCAGCAGGGGCGGCAGGTCGCCGGCATGCTGGCCGTGAGAGGCGTCGGCGCTGCCGAGATGGGGTCCTGCGGAGAGGAAGTCGCCGCTCCGGGAGGGCTCGTCCGGGTCAGGGCTGTCTGCCTCGCAGAGACCGATCTCGTGCAGATGCACGCCGTGGAACCCCGGGGGCAGGCCGTTCACCTCGACGCGCACCTCGATCCCGCTGCGCGTATCGGTGAACGTCGCGTGTCCCACGACGCTGCCCGCGGGATCGGCCATCTCCGTGGACACCTCGCCCACGCTGATCGGCTGCGACTCCTCGACCTCCGGGCTGGGGGCGCTTCCCCCCTGGTCTGCATCACCACCGCCCGCGCAGGCCGTGAGGGCCAGCATCAGTGCCACGGGCCCTGGGGCGAGCTTCCGGCGCATCTGGGATCTCCTCGGTCGGGCGAGGTCATGCCGGGCGGAGCCGCCCGCGCCCTCGGCGACCAGGTGCCCTCGGCGACCAGGTGCCCTGGCCGCCGCAGTACCCCGGCGCGTCGGCGTCAGTGACGGCGCTCAGATCAGCAGCCGGAACAGGGCGAACGAGCGCTCCCAGTGCCCGGTGTTCGGGCTGCCCACCTCCGGGTCGACGATCCGGAAGGACCTGGCCAGCCCGATACCGAGACCGCCGAACACCTCGGTGAGGACGTCCTCGGTCTCCTCGCCGAACGTCACGTCGTCCGGGGGACGGCGCAGCGTCTGACCGATCCAGTCGCGCATGTCGCCGGCCGACTCGAGCTTGCCGAACTCGCGCATGCGCTCCTGCAGGCCCTTCGTGATCGGCAGGTCCTGCGGGGCGATGACGTCCCGATCGTTCCAGCGGGCGCTGTCGCGCCCGGCGGTCGCGAGGTCGTCGATCTTCTCGTCCACGAACGCCCGGAAGCGGTCGATGTCCGACTTGTCGACGTCGACGTCCCCGGCCTCGCGGAAGAACCGCTTCACCTCGGGTACACCGGCCATGAGCCCCCCTCCGGCTCGTTCCTGTCCTGCTCATCGGTTTCTGCGTGGGCGCGTCACCGCGTCCGGGCCGGTACTCGTGCACCAAGCGAACCCCCCACGGAGCGCCCGCCCGACCGGTTGTGCCTGCGTCGCCTTCCCGACGCCGGCCGGCATGTGTCTGTTGTCGTGGTTCTCCCGTCCTACGGACAAGACCGTCCACCACCCGGCTTGCTCGGCGGTCCGGGGACCTGTGTCAATCACAGCCAGTGAGCGCCTTCGGGAACATCGGCAGACCTACCCATCCCTGGTCGCGCCGGCTGCGCGGTCGACGGGCCTGCTGCGGGCCCGGCGCAGAACCTGGTCGCCTGCCTACCGTGGGATGCGTGGAGAGCGCTGGACTGGGTGACGACGTCGTGCCGGCCCAGATGCTGATCGTCCCCGGCCTGGGGCCGCTGTTGGTCCTGGCCGTCGTCGGCTGGCCGGACTCCATCACCATGCTGACGGTCGAGCCCGGTCTGGGCGCCGCGGCCAAGCACTCCCACGTCGGCTCGGCCTGCGGGACGACCTCGGCGGCGTCCATCCCTTCCGGCAGGGCGGCGGCAGCGGCGGCGGACCCTTCGGGCGGATGATCTTCAGCACCACGTTCGGGGAGCCGGTGCCGGACGGGGCTCGGGCCCTGCATCTCTACGGCCTGCCTGGGCGGAGCGTGTTCACGCACACAGGTGCGGACCCCCTGCCGCCGCACGCCACCATCGCGCTCGATTGAGCCACCCGCCTCATGCAGCCCCCGCCGGCCGAGGGGGGTGTTCAGGTCGATGGAGCTCGGCCTGTTCGTCGGTCCGGGTCAGCGCGTCGGGCAGGGCACGCGAACCAGTTCGAGCTGCGGCGGGCCCTCGTCGTCGGCTCGCGGCCGGTCCTAGAGGACGTCCAGCGGGACCTTGCCGAACGGCGGGGGGAAGATCCGGTCGAGCTGGTCCAGCTCACCCTGGCTAAAGCCGATCTCCAGCGCCGCGCGGTTCTCGATGACGTGCGCGCGGGTCGAGGCCTTGGCGACGGCGAACACGTCGGGCAGCCGCAGCACCCAGGCGATCGCCAGCTGGGCCGGGGTGACCACCTTCTCCGCTGCCAGGTCGCGGACGGCCCGGTGCTCAAGGAGCCGGCCGTGGTCGACGGGCGAGTAGGCCATCAGGGGCATGCGCCTAGCGCGGCACCAGGGGATCAGGTCGTACTCGGGACCGCGACGGGCGAGGTTGTAGAGCACCTGGTCGGTCTGCACCCGGTCGCCGCCGGGAAGCCCGACCAGCTGGTCGAGGTCGGGGACGTCGAAGTTGCTCACGCCCCAGGAGCGGATGAGCCCGCGGAAGACCAGCTCCTCGAAGGCCTCGGCGGTCTCCTCGACCGGCACCCGGCCGCGCCAGTGCAGCAGGTACAGGTCCAGGCGGTCGGTGCCCAGTCGGCGCAAGCTCCTCTGGCAGGCGTCCACCGTGCCCTGGCGCGTGGCGTGGTGCGGCAGCACCTTGCTGACCAGGAAGACGTCATCGCGCCGGCCGGCGATCGCCCGGCCGACGAGCTCCTCGGCGGCGCCGTCGCCGTACATCTCGGCGGTGTCGATCAGCGTCATGCCGATGTCGATGCCCGTGCGAAGAGCGTCCAGCTGGATGTCGTGCCCGTCGGGGTCCTCACCCAGGTACCAGGTGCCCATGCCGAGGGCCGGGGCAGTGGGGCCGTCGGGCAGGGTGACGGCGCGCATCGTGGGTGCGGTCATGCGGGGGCTCCTCCCACTGGCAGTCCTGCCGATTTCGGCCGGCAGGCGGCGCCGCCGCGACCGCCGGGCTCTACCGTCGGGACGTGATTCCCGTCGGCCTGGTCGGCGCGGGCACCCGAGCGGCCGAGGTGTACGCCCCGGCGCTCGAGACCTGCCCCGAGGTGGATTTCGTGGCGGTGTGGGCGCGCTCGGCCGAACCCGTCCGGCGGCTCGCCGAGCGGCACGGTGCAGTGCCGTGCCCGCGGTTCGAGGACCTGCTCGAGCGATGCAGCGCGGTGGTCTTCGCGGTGCCGCCGCCCGTCCAGGTGGACTACGCCACGAGTGCCATGCGGCATGGCTGCGCGGTGTTGCTGGAGAAGCCCATCGGCGGCGACGTCTCCGGCGCCGAGCAGCTGACCTCGGTCGCCCTCCGCGAGAAGGTTCCGACGACGGTCGCGCTGGCCTGGCGTCACACGGAGGACGTCCGCCGCTTCCTGGCGACCGACGCCCCCGACGTCGATCCGGTCGGCGGCGTCGGGCGTGTGCTGTCCGGCACGCCCGACGGCGGGGCTTCGGCGCCGCCGTGGCGCAGGGCCCGTGGGGTGCTGCGCACCTACGCCGCCGACCTGTTGGACCTCCTGGAGGCGGCGCTGGGGCCGGTCGTGGGCATGCACGCCCACGGGGATCCGCGCACCTGGGTCGGCATGTCCCTCGATCACTCGGTGGGGCGGTTCTCCGAGGCGTCGCTCTACGGCGGGCGCCCACCGGGCACCGATGTCGCCGTCGTCGAGATCAGCGGCCCGCGGGGGACGGCGGGTGTCGAGGCGCTGGCCGGTCTGGGCCCCAGCGCCTACCAGCGGATGGTGGCCGAGTTCGCGGGTGTCGTGGCCGACGGCCGACCGCACGGCCTCGGCATCGAGCACGGTCTGCACCTGCAGCGGTTGGTCGAGTCGGCGGAGACCGACCTGGTCCTGCACGGCTGACGCGGCGGTGCTCAAGACCCCTGACCGCCGTCGCGCGGTCGGAGCAGGCTGACCAGCGTCGCCGTCCCGGACTCGTCGGTGACCTTGAGCGCGGCGCCCTGAGGGTTCTGGTCGACCACCAGCTCGCGCGGGTGGTCGACCAGGTGGCGCAGTACGACCCGGGTCGCGCTGGTCCGTCCCGCCGACGGCGACCAGCACGTCGTCCTCGTGGTCGTAGGTGACGTGGTCGAACGGCAGCCGCTCCACCATCGAGTTTCGCCGACCTCGGGCCCGAGCACCTCGGTGGTCACGTCGTAGCCTGCGCACTCGGCGCTCGGCCGATCCGTCAGCCTGGTCCACTCGGCGCGCTGTTCGGGCGAGGTCACGACCACGAAAGCCCCTGTGACGTCGGGTCGGGCCGCATGGGCTGAGCGGATCCCCGCGCTGTTCCCCGGAGCCAGGATCACCAACCACCGACGTCCGGTTTTCGGTCGAGCCTCCATCCGCCCCGGCGGAGTGGGCCGCGTGACTCGACCGCCGGGCCATCGGACCAGCCGGGGAGGCCGCACCTCCGGGACGTCCGCGGTGCGGGCGGACCCGCGTCACCCCGGCCGAGGCGTGGCGTCGGCGGGTGCGGGCACGGTGACGTCGTCGACGAAGCAGTACCCCCAGGTCTCCTCCGGCTCGGCGGAGGCGACGAGCGGGTGGTCCTCGATGTGGGCGTGCTCGCGGGCATGCCGGTTCGGGGAGTCGTCGCAGCACCCGACGTGTCCGCAGCTCAGGCAGATCCGCAGGTGCACCCAGTCCGCGCCGGCCCGCAGACAGGCGACGCAGCCGGTTGCCCTGGCGAGCACCGGCCGTGACGCGTCCTCGTGCTCGCACCGGCCGGTGTCGGGCCAGGGATAGCGGACCACCCGGGCGGTGTCCACGACCGACCGGTGCCGGGCGGGAGCCGGCTCGCTGTGGCCGAGCACGGCCAGCACCGCCTGCGTCAGGACCTGTGCCGAGACGTGCCGGGGGTCCACGACGTGGTCGGCTCCGGCCTCGGCCAACCGGGCGACGTCCGCCTCGCCCAGAGGCCGGGTGACGATCGGTACCGACGTGAGCGCGCGGGCGGCGCCGATCACCCGGAACGCCTGCTCGTGGCCGTCCTCGGCCACCACGACCAGCCGCGCCGTCGGCACTCCCGCCGCCCGGAGGATCGCCGCCTTCGTCGGGTCGCCGCGGACCACCTCGAGCCCGGCGGTCTCGGCCTCGGCCGCGCCGTCCGGGTTCAGCGTGATCATGACCACCGGGACGCCACGCTGCCGCAGCGTCTCGGCGAGGTCGAGTGCCGTGGGCCCCCAGCCGATGATCACCACCTGGTTGCGGAACGGTGCGTCATGGTCGACCACCTCCCCCTCGGCGGCCGGACCCGCAGGGGCCGTGCCGCTGCCCGGACGGTCCACCCGCGCCGCCGCCGCGGCCAGCGCCGGGCTGCCGAGCATGAGCAGCACGGTCGTGGCGACCACCAGCTGCGATCCGTCCTCGGGGCGGCCCAGCGGGGCGAGCCCCGCGGCGGTGCCCACCGTGAGCAGGACGAAGGAGAACTCGCCGATCTGCGCCAGCAGCAGGCCTGTGGCCGCCGCCGTCCGGGCGGGCACGCGGGCCGCCGCGGCGGCCGCCCCAG
>NZ_SPQM01000220.1 GCF_004570345.1 Blastococcus sp. CT_GayMR20
TGCCGACGTGGTTCTCCACGTCGAAGACGTGCACGCGGCCCTCGCCGGCCTTCCGGCACATCTCGATCGCCTGCCACCGGCCGACGAGCTGCGGACGCTCGGCGAAGGCGCCGTCCTGGTCGGGGACCCGCGGGACGATCACCACCAGGTGCAGGTCCGGATGGTCGGCCAGCGCCTCTGCGAACAACCGGGCCACCTCCGCCGACCACATGTACTGGTCCTCGAGGTAGATCAGCCGCCGGGCCCGCTTGATCGCCTTGGTGTAGCCGCGCGCCACCGACCGCTCGCCGTCCGGGGCGAAGTCGTAGGGCGGCCGGATAGCCGGATAGGTCCGCAGGTTCTGCACGAAGTGCGGCCCGCATTCCGGCGGCGGCGGCAGCTGCGGCGGCAGCGGGTCGGCGTGCAGCCGCGTGTGGTGCAGCTTGTCGTGGATCCAGGCGATGGGGTGGTCCTCGTCGGGGCTGTTCGGGTCGTCCCAGCGCTCCCGGAACACTGTGTCGAGCACGTGCACGGCCGGGCCCCGGATCTGCAGCTGGACGTCGTGCCACGGCGGGTTCGGCCCGTACGCCTCCGCCATCGGCAGCGGCTGGGGATCCCCGCCGTGATCGGCGTCGTCCCGGCGGCCGTAGCAGAGGTCGATGCCGCCGACGAAGGCGATGTCCTTCGACGGGTCCTCGTCGTGCCGCAGGACCACCATCTTCTGGTGGTGGCTGCCCATCCGCCGGATCCGCTGGTCGAGGATCACCTCGCCGCCGCCGTGCTCGATCTCGGCGTCCAGCGACCGGTTGGCCTCCTTGTTCAGCGACAACCGGGACATGTGCGAGCGCCAGACCAGGCCGCGGACGCACACTCCCTTCTTCACCGCCTCGGTGAACAGCTCGGCGACCGTCGGTCCCTCGTCGCGCAGCTTCTCGTCCGGGTCGCCCCGCCAGTCGGTGAAGAACAGGTGGTCCCCGGCGTTCAGCGACCGCACCTCCTCGACCAGCCGGTCGAAGTAGGTGCTGCCGTGCAGCAGCGGCTCGGCGAGGTTGCCCGCCGTCCACCCGGGCAGCGCCGTGTGGGGATTTCCCCGCTCCTCGGCGCTGAGCAGCCACTGCTCCGGATCGTCCATCCCATGATCACAACCCGCCGGTGCCGGGGACGCAACCACCGGCCCGACGGGGGACCTCGGTAACCTCATGACCCGTGGCCCTCGTCGTCCAGAAGTACGGCGGTTCCTCCGTCGCGTCCGCAGAGCACATGAAGCGTGTCGCCGAACGGATCGTCACCGCCAAGAAGAACGGCGACGACGTCGTCGTCGTCGTGTCCGCCATGGGCGACACGACCGACGAACTGCTCGACCAGGCCGGCCAGATCACCGACGACCCGCCCGGTCGCGAGCTCGACATGCTGCTCACCGCCGGCGAGCGGATCTCCATGGCGCTGCTGGCCATCGCCATCTCCACGCACGGCTACGAGGCGCGGTCGTTCACCGGTTCGCAGGCCGGCGTCATCACCACCGGAAGCCACGGCAAGGCCCGGATCATCGACGTCACCCCCGGCCGGCTGCGCTCGGCGCTCGACGAGGGCTCCATCGTGATCGTCGCGGGCTTCCAGGGCGTCAGCCAGGACACCAAGGACATCACCACCCTCGGCCGCGGCGGTTCGGACACCACGGCCGTCGCCGTCGCCGCGGCCCTGCGCGCCGACGTCTGCGAGATCTACACCGACGTGGACGGCGTCTTCACCGCCGACCCGCGGATCGTCCCGAACGCCAAGCGCCTCGACACCATCACCTACGAGGAGATGCTCGAGCTCGCCGCGTCGGGAGCGAAGGTGCTCATGCTCCGGTGCGTCGAGTACGCCCGGCGCTACGGCATCCCGGTGCACGTCCGCAGCTCCTACTCACACCTTCCCGGCACGATCGTGACTGGCTCGATGGAGGACCTCCCGGTGGAACAGGCGATCATCACGGGCGTCGCGCACGACCGCTCCGAAGGCAAGATCACCGTCTACGGGGTGCCCGACCGGCCCGGCGAGGCGGCGCAGATCTTCCGGGTGCTCGCCGACGCGGAGATCAACATCGACATGATCGTGCAGAACGTGTCGGCCGAGGCCAGCAAGCTCGCCGACATCTCCTTCACGCTGCCGGTCAGCGACGGTCCGACGGCGCTCGCGGCGCTGGAGAAGGTCAAGCACACCGTCGGCTACAGCGACGTGCGGTTCGACCAGCACATCGGCAAGGTGTCGCTGGTCGGGGCCGGCATGCGCTCGCACCCCGGCGTCTCGGCGAAGTTCTTCGGCGCACTCGCCGACGCCGGCGTCAACCTGGAGCTGATCAGCACCTCGGAGATCCGCATCTCCGTGGTCTGCCGCGACACCGAGGTCGACATCGCCGTCCGCGCGGTGCACGACGCCTTCGACCTCGGCTCCGACGAAGCCGAGGCAGTGGTCTACGGAGGGACCGGACGATGAGCAGGCTTGTGAATGGGCATGGCACCGACAGCGGCCTGCGGGTCGGCATCGTCGGCGCCACCGGACAGGTCGGCACCGTGCTGCGCGAGCTCCTCGCCGAGCGGAACTTCCCGCTCTCCGAGCTGCGGTTCTTCGCCTCGGCGCGGTCGGCCGGCAGCACCCTGCCCTGGGCCGACGGCGAGATCACGGTCGAGGACGCCGCCACCGGGGACCCGACCGGGCTCGACATCGCGATCTTCTCCGCGGGTGCCGCCACGTCGAAGGCCCAGGCGCCGCGGTTCGCCGAGGCCGGCGTGACGGTCATCGACAACAGCTCCGCCTGGCGCCGCGACCCGGACGTCCCGCTGATCGTCAGCGAGGTCAACCCGCAGGCGCTGGGGGAGATCCGCAAGGGCATCATCGCCAACCCGAACTGCACGACGATGGCCGCGATGCCGGTGCTCAAGCCGCTGCACGACGAGGCGGAGCTGGTCCGGATCGTCGCCAGCACCTACCAGGCGGTCTCCGGCAGCGGGGTCGCCGGTGTCGAGGAGCTGCACGGGCAGGCGAAGGCAGTCGTCGACAAGGCCGACGCCCTCACCCACGACGGGTCGGCCGTGCCGTTCCCCGACCCGGTCAAGTACGTCGCACCCATCGCGTTCAACGTGCTGCCGCTGGCCGGCTCGATCGTCGACGACGGCACGTTCGAGACCGACGAGGAGCAGAAGCTCCGCAACGAGAGCCGCAAGATCCTCGGCATCCCGGAGCTGCGGGTGTCGGGTACCTGCGTGCGCGTGCCGGTCTTCACCGGGCACTCGCTGTCGCTCAACGTCGAGTTCGCCCGGCCGCTGTCGGTCGAGCGGGCGACCGAGCTGCTGTCCACCGCGCCCGGGGTCGAGCTGTCCGACGTCCCCACGCCCCTGCAGGCCGCCGGACGGGACCCGTCCTACGTCGGCCGGATCCGGCAGGACCAGGGCGTGGACGACGGCCGCGGGCTCGTGCTGTTCGTGAGCAACGACAACCTGCGCAAGGGCGCGGCGCTCAACACCGTCCAGATCGCGGAGCTGATCGCCGCCCAGCGATAGGTGCCGAAATCGCCATTCCGGCTCCTATGGCTTGACGTGCCGCAGGGCGAAGTCGAGCGCGACCTCGACCTGGCGGATCGTCTCCTCGATGACGAGGGAGCCGTGGCCGGCGTCGAAGCGGTAGACCTCGTGGTCCTTGCCGAGCTCCGCGAGGCGGGCCAGGTAGTTGTCGATCTGCCGGATCGGGCAGCGCGGGTCGTTCGCGCCGGCCACCACCAGCACCGGCGCCGCCACGGCGTCGACGTAGGTGATCGGCGAGGACCGGACGTAGACGTCGTGCACCTCCTCCGGTGAGCCGCCGAAGAGCGCGCGGTCGTAGGCCCGCAGACCTTCCATCTCGTCCTCGTACGCGGCGAGGTAGTCGGCCACCGGAACCTCGGCGATGCCCGCTGCCCAGCGCTCGGGCTGGGTGCCGAGGCCGAGCAGGGTGAGGAATCCGCCCCACGAGCCGCCGGAGAGCAGCGCGCGCTGCGGGTCGACGACCCCCTCGGCCACCAGCGCGTCGTAGACCGCGCCGACGTCCTCGAGCTCGGTGAGCCCCGGCCGGCCGGTGAGGGCGTCCCGCCACGCGCTGCCGTAGCCGGTGGAGCCGCGGTAGTTCACGTGGACGACCGCGTAGCCCGCGTCGACGTAGGCGGCCCGCCGCGCGCGGTAGGAGTCGTCGTCCGCGGCCTCCGGCCCGCCGTGCACCAGGAACGCCGTCGCGTACGGAGCCGGGCCGTCCGGCCGGACCAGCAGCGCGTGGACGTCGCCACCGGGGCCGGGCACCCAGCGGTCCTCGACCGGGTAGGCCGCGGGCGGCTCCTCGTCGCTCACCGACAGCACCACCGGGCCGTCGGCCCGGCGGATGACCGGCGGCAGGGCGGACGACGACCAGGCCAGCTCCACCGTGCCGTCGGGGCGCGCGGTGGCCCCGCGGACGACGCCCGACGGCGTCTCCAGCTTCTCCAGGTGGCCGCTGGACAGGTCGTAGCGGTAGATCTCGCTGCGGGCGGCGTGGTCGTGGCCCACCAGCAGGGCGGACCCGTCCGGGTAGAAGCCGGCGGTCACGTCGCCGGGCAGGTCGAGCACGATCTCGGTCTCGGTGTCGGCGGCGACGTCCCAGATGAGCAGCTCCTCGCGGCCGCGGCGCTCGTGCCCGACCAGCAGCCGGCGGTCGTCGGGGAGGGGGCCGAACTCCAGCGCGTGCAGCCCGCGGCCGTCGCCGTCCCACTTCTCCGCGACGACGCTGTCGTCGGCGGTCCGGAGCACGCGCAGGGCGGGGTAGCGCGGGTCGCCGTGCTCGGAGTGCGACAGGACCACCAGCTCGTCGTCCCGGGTCAGCGCGTCGACCGAGGCCGGGTCGGGGTGGGCGTAGATGACGCGGGGCTCCCCGCCGGACGGCGCCAGCCACAGCTCGCTGCCGTCGTCGGTGGACCGGCCGACGGCGACCAGCGTCCGCCCCACCTCCAGGCCCGCCGGGTAGGCCGGTCCCACCGCGGGGATCGCGACCTCGTCGGGACCGCCCGCGAACGGCTGCGTCTGCCACACCCCGAACTCGTCGCCGTCGGTGTCGGCGAACCACCAGATCGTCTCGCCGTCCGGGCTGAGCGTGCCGATGAGCGTGCCGTTGGGCCGGTCGGTCACCTGGCGGTGCCCCCCCGTCGTGCGGTCCCACGCGTACTGCTCGACGACGCCGCTGACGTCGGAGGAGTACAGGCTGCGGTGCGGCGCGTCGAGGGCCCAGTCGGGCAGGGAGACCCGCGGCGCGCGGAACCGCGCCTGCCAGCGGGCGGTGACCTCGGGGGGGAGAGCGGGAGCGGCGGCGGGTTCGGCGGTCACCGACCCATCCTCCCAGTCGCCCGTGGATGCCCCTCGCACGACGCACTCAGGGGCCGCCAGCGGCGGCCCCTGAGCAGTGGGTCGGGGTGACAGGATTTGAACCTGCGGCCTCGTCGTCCCGAACGACGCGCGCTACCAAGCTGCGCCACACCCCGCGGTGCCTGCCGAGTCTAGCGCCCGGTTCCCCGCGGTCTCGTCGCGGGTCA
>NZ_SPQM01000221.1 GCF_004570345.1 Blastococcus sp. CT_GayMR20
GGCGCTCATTTCACTGCCCTTCACGTCTCCGGTTCGAGTCACGGAACGCTACGGCTCCGTTACCGCGGATGCTCCGGATGCCAGACCTGGGTCACTCGGAGGGGAGAGGTGGCCGCCCGTGCCGGTGGGGAGCGGGCGGGCCGGCGGCTCTGCGGAACGTCCCTCGGGCGGGTGAGGGTCCGGGGGCACGGGGATCCACTCGCCGCCGGACCGCGGCACCCTTGTCCCATGGCGCCCGCGACGACACCGCCGCCCGGCAGCATGACCGTTCCGCCGCTGTTCGGCTGGGAGGGGATCCTGACCGTGGTGACGATCCTGCTGATCGTGGCCGTCAGCTACCTCCTGGTCCTGGCGTCCCGGAGCTCGAAGGACAGCAGGTCGGAATGGCAGGCGTTCCTGGACGCGCGGTCGAGCCGGCCGGCGACGGATCCTTCCACCGGGCCGGCAGGATCGACCCGGCCCTCCTCGACGGACGTCGGCCTGCCTCCGCCTGATGACGCCCTCGCTCCTGGTAGCCGGGGCCGCCGAGGACGAGCATGAGGCGATGGCCTTCGACGTCGAGCGTCTGCTGGAGCTGTGGACCGACCCGGTGCCCGCGGACGACGCGGTCGCTGCCGAGGGCTTCGCGCGGCTGTACACCGATCCGGTCGTCGTCAACGGCGTCCCGCTGACCGCAGCCGACCTGGTCGCGCGTGCCCGGGCGATGCAGGATGCACTCGAACGGCCCGAGCGCGAGGTGCTGGGCGTGGTCGACGCCGGCGACTCGGTCGCCCTGGCCTTCCGGCTGGCCGGCCGGCAGGTGGGCCCGCTGGAGACGTCGGCCGGGCGCGTGCCGCCCACGGGTCGATGGCTCGACATCCGGATCATCGACGTCCTGACGCTGACCGACGGGCGGATCAGCGGCATCTGGATGGTGGCCGACTGGCTGGCCGCGCTCGCCGCCGCCGGCGCGGTGCACCTGCCCGACCGCCTCGAGCAGTGACCGTTCAGCCCGGCTCGGACTCGTGGCCGGCCGGCACGGCCCGGGTGAGCCCCCGGTAGGCGTCGGCGGCGCGGATCCGGCCGCTGACGACGTCGTGGATGGTCCGGGCGATCGGGAGGTCGACCCCGTGCTGCTCGGCCAGCTCGACCACGGTGGACGCAGTCCTCACGCCCTCGGCCACCATGCGCATGCCGCCCAGTACCTCCTCGAGCGAGTGGCCGAGCCCGAGCTGCTCGCCCACGTGGCGGTTGCGGCTGTGCGGGCTCATGCAGGTCGCGACGAGGTCGCCCATGCCGGCCAGCCCGGCCAGGGTGGTCGCCTCACCGCCCATGGCCACGGCCAGCGTGGTGAGCTCGGCGAGACCGCGGGACATCACCGCGGCCCGCGTGTTGTCACCCACCCCCAGGCCCTGCGCCATGCCCGTCGCGATCGCGATGACGTTCTTCAGTGCGCCGCCGACCTCGCAGCCGACGACGTCGTGGTGCGTGTAGACCCGGAAGACCCCGCGGGACACCTCGCGCTGCAGCGCCGTGGCCACGCTGAGGTCCTCCGTGGCGATCACGCTGGCCGCCGCCTGTCCGGCCAGGATCTCCCGCGCCAGGTTGGGACCGGTGAGCGCCGCCGCCGGGCGCCCGGGCAGCACCTCCTTGATGACCTCCGTCATGCGCAGGTGGGTGCCGCGCTCGAGCCCCTTGCCGAGGCTGACCACCGGGATCCACGGCGCCAGGTACGGCTGGGCCAGTTGGAGCGTCTCCCGGAACGCCCCCGTCGGCACACCGACGACGAGCAGTTCCGCGTGCCCCGACGCCTCCTCGAGGTCCGACGTCGCCCGCAGCCGGGCGGGCAGCCGCGCGCCGGGCAGATAGGCCTCGTTGCTGCGCTGCTGGTTCACCTCCGTGGCCACGTCCGGATTGCGCGCCCAGAGCAGCACCTCGTGGTCGCGCCGGCACATCAGTGCGGCGACCGTCGTGCCCCATGAGCCGGCCCCGAGCACGGTCACCCTCATCGACGTCCTCCTGACGTTCGTGATCACCAGCCCGGACAGGCTGGGCGCGGACGGGCCTCAGGACCAGTGCAGGCGTCGATCGGAGCGCCGTCGCCGCAGCGCGGCGAGCACCACGCCCAGCAGCAGGAGCGCTCCGGTGAGCCAGCCGGCGGGCTCGGCGCCGTCCGCGAGCGACGTCCCGAGCGCGTCGTCGAGGAGGCCCCCGGCCCAGGACCACAGCGCGTGCCCGGCGACGTAGCCGAGCACCACGACGAGCAGGGCCGGGACGGCGAACACGAGCAGGAACACGACGTGGTCTTCGACCGGGACCCACCCGCTGGATGCGCGTCAGCGGATCTCGACCACGACCTTGCCCAGCGCCCGACCCTCCCCGACGTGCGCCAGGGCCTCGGCGACGCCGTCGAGGGCGTACGTGCGGTCGACGGGGATCGTCACCTCGCCGGCGACGCACAGATCGGCGAGCCGGGTGAACGACGCCGGCCCCTGCCGTACGACCAGGACGCCCATCCGGCGCCCCGTGACCCGGGCGGCCACGCTGCCCACCGTCACCACGCGGAGGAGGGCTCGCGCGGTCCCACCCGCGCAGCGGTACCGCCCGCCACGGGCGAGCGCGCGCCGGTAGGCGAACACCGACCGGTGGGCGACCAGGTCGAGAACGAGGTCGTACCGCCCCCGGCGGGTGAAGTCCTCCCGGCGGTGGTCGAGGACGTCGTCGGCGCCGAGCGAGCGCATGAAGTCGAGCTTGCGACCGTTGTCGACCCCGGTCACGTGCGCGCCGAGCCGCTTGGCCAGCTGGACGGCGAACGACCCCGATCCACCGCCGGGAGGACTTCACCCGCCGGGGGCGGTACGACCTCGTTCTCGACCTGGTCGCCCACCGGTCGGTGTTCGCCTACCGGCGCGCGCTCGCCCGTGGCGGGCGGTACCGCTGCGCGGGTGGGACCGCGCGAGCCCTCCTCCGCGTGGTGACGGTGGGCAGCGTGGCCGCCCGGGTCACGGGGCGCCGGATGGGCGTCCTGGTCGTACGGCAGGGGCCGGCGTCGTTCACCCGGCTCGCCGATCTGTGCGTCGCCGGCGAGGTGACGATCCCCGTCGACCGCACGTACGCCCTCGACGGCGTCGCCGAGGCCCTGGCGCACGTCGGGGAGGGTCGGGCGCTGGGCAAGGTCGTGGTCGAGATCCGCTGACGCGCATCCAGCGGGTGGGTCCCGGTCGAAGACCACGTCGTGTTCCTGCTCGTGTTCGCCGTCCCGGCCCTGCTCGTCGTGGTGCTCGGCTACGTCGCCGGGCACGCGCTGTGGTCCTGGGCCGGGGGCCTCCTCGACGACGCGCTCGGGACGTCGCTCGCGGACGGCGCCGAGCCCGCCGGCTGGCTCACCGGAGCGCTCCTGCTGCTGGGCGTGGTGCTCGCCGCGCTGCGGCGACGGCGCTCCGATCGACGCCTGCACTGGTCCTGAGGCCCGTCCGCGCCCAGCCTGTCCGGGCTGGTGATCACGAACGTCAGGAGGACGTCGATGAGGGTGACCGTGCTCGGGGCCGGCTCATGGGGCACGACGGTCGCCGCACTGATGTGCCGGCGCGACCACGAGGTGCTGCTCTGGGCGCGCAATCCGGACGTGGCCACGGAGGTGAACCAGCAGCGCAGCAACGAGGCCTATCTGCCCGGCGCGCGGCTGCCCGCCCGGCTGCGGGCGACGTCGGACCTCGAGGAGGCGTCGGGGCACGCGGAACTGCTCGTCGTCGGTGTGCCGACGGGGGCGTTCCGGGAGACGCTCCAACTGGCCCAGCCGTACCTGGCGCCGTGGATCCCGGTGGTCAGCCTCGGCAAGGGGCTCGAGCGCGGCACCCACCTGCGCATGACGGAGGTCATCAAGGAGGTGCTGCCCGGGCGCCCGGCGGCGGCGCTCACCGGTCCCAACCTGGCGCGGGAGATCCTGGCCGGACAGGCGGCGGCCAGCGTGATCGCCACGGAGGACCTCAGCGTGGCCACGGCGCTGCAGCGCGAGGTGTCCCGCGGGGTCTTCCGGGTCTACACGCACCACGACGTCGTCGGCTGCGAGGTCGGCGGCGCACTGAAGAACGTCATCGCGATCGCGACGGGCATGGCGCAGGGCCTGGGGGTGGGTGACAACACGCGGGCCGCGGTGATGTCCCGCGGTCTCGCCGAGCTCACCACGCTGGCCGTGGCCATGGGCGGTGAGGCGACCACCCTGGCCGGGCTGGCCGGCATGGGCGACCTCGTCGCGACCTGCATGAGCCCGCACAGCCGCAACCGCCACGTGGGCGAGCAGCTCGGGCTCGGCCACTCGCTCGAGGAGGTACTGGGCGGCATGCGCATGGTGGCCGAGGGCGTGAGGACTGCGTCCACCGTGGTCGAGCTGGCCGAGCAGCACGGGGTCGACCTCCCGATCGCCCGGACCATCCACGACGTCGTCAGCGGCCGGATCCGCGCCGCCGACGCCTACCGGGGGCTCACCCGGGCCGTGCCGGCCGGCCACGAGTCCGAGCCGGGCTGAACGGTCACTGCTCGAGGCGGTCGGGCAGGTGCACCGCGCCGGCGGCGGCGAGCGCGGCCAGCCAGTCGGCCACCATCCAGATGCCGCTGATCCGCCCGTCGGTCAGCGTCAGGACGTCGATGATCCGGATGTCGAGCCATCGACCCGTGGGCGGCACGCGCCCGGCCGACGTCTCCAGCGGGCCCACCTGCCGGCCGGCCAGCCGGAAGGCCAGGGCGACCGAGTCGCCGGCGTCGACCACGCCCAGCACCTCGCGCTCGGGCCGTTCGAGTGCATCCTGCATCGCCCGGGCACGCGCGACCAGGTCGGCTGCGGTCAGCGGGACGCCGTTGACGACGACCGGATCGGTGTACAGCCGCGCGAAGCCCTCGGCAGCGACCGCGTCGTCCGCGGGCACCGGGTCGGTCCACAGCTCCAGCAGACGCTCGACGTCGAAGGCCATCGCCTCATGCTCGTCCTCGGCGGCCCCGGCTACCAGGAGCGAGGGCGTCATCAGGCGGAGGCAGGCCGACGTCCGTCGAGGAGGGCCGGGTCGATCCTGCCGGCCCGGTGGAAGGATCCGTCGCCGGCCGGCTCGACCGCGCGTCCAGGAACGCCTGCCATTCCGACCTGCTGTCCTTCGAGCTCCGGGACGCCAGGACCAGGAGGTAGCTGACGGCCACGATCAGCAGGATCGTCACCACGGTCAGGATCCCCTCCCAGCCGAACAGCGGCGGAACGGTCATGCTGCCGGGCGGCGGTGTCGTCGCGGGCGCCATGGGACAAGGGTGCCGCGGTCCGGCGGCGAGTGGATCCCCGTGCCCCCGGACCCTCACCCGCCCGAGGGACGTTCCGCAGAGCCGCCGGCCCGCCCGCTCCCCACCGGCACGGGCGGCCACCTCTCCCCTCCGAGTGACCCAGGTCTGGCATCCGGAGCATCCGCGGTAACGGAGCCGTAGCGTTCCGTGACTCGAACCGGAGACGTGAAGGGCAGTGAAATGAGCGCC
>NZ_SPQM01000222.1 GCF_004570345.1 Blastococcus sp. CT_GayMR20
CCGACGGTGACGTTGCGGCCGACGACCAGCGGGAATCCGGGGTCGGAGTGCAGGGTGCAGCCGTCCTGGACGTTCGACCCCTCGCCGATCTCGATGGTCTCGTGATCGGCGCGCGCGACGGCGCCGTACCAGATGCTCGCCCGCGGCCCCATCGTGACCGCACCGACGACCACCGCGGTCGGGGCGACGAACGCCTCGTCGTCGATCTTCGGCGCTCCGAAGGGCAGTTGGGCGATGTAGTTGTCGGCCACGCGTTCTTCTTACCGTCTCAGATCAGGCCGTGCGCATGCACGGCCTCGGCGACCTCGAGGAAGCCGGCCACGTTCGCGCCCAGGACCAGGTCACCCGGGGAGCCGTACTCCTCCGCGGTCTCGTGGCAGCGGGTGTGGATGCCGCGCATGATCTCGGCGAGCTTGGCCTCGCTGTGCTCGAACGTCCACCGGTCCCGCGAGGCGTTCTGCTGCATCTCCAGAGCCGAGGTCGCCACCCCTCCGGCGTTGGCGGCCTTCCCGGGAGCGAACCGGATGCCCGCCTTCCGGAAGAGCGCGACCGCATCGGGAGTCGCGGGCATGTTCGCGCCCTCCACCACGTACCGGCAGCCGTTGCCGATCAGGACCTCCGCCGCGGCGCCGTCCAGCTCGTTCTGCGTCGCACTGGGGACGGCGACCTCGCACGGCACGTCCCAGATGCTGCCGCCGTCGACGTAGGAGGCGGAGCCCACCCGGTCGGCGTAGTCGGCGATGCGTCCCCGCTCCACCTCCTTGACCTGCTTGAGCACCTCGAGGTCGATGCCGTCCTCGTCGACGACGTACCCGGCGGAGTCGGAGCAGGCGACGACGGTCCCGCCGAGCTGGTGCACCTTCTCGATGCCGTAGACCGCGACGTTCCCCGAGCCGCTGATCACGACCCGCTTGCCCTCGAAGGAATCACCGGCGGCGGCCATCATGGCCTCGGCGAAGAACGCGGCGCCGTACCCCGTGGCCTCGGTGCGGACCAGCGCTCCACCCCAGCCCAGACCCTTGCCGGTGAGGACGCCGGACTCGTAGCGATTGGTGATCCTCTTGTACTGGCCGAACAGGTAGCCGATCTCCCTGGCGCCCACGCCGATGTCACCGGCCGGGACATCGGTGTACTCCCCGATGTGGCGGTAGAGCTCGGTCATGAACGACTGGCAGAAGCGCATCACCTCGGCGTCGGACCGGCCCTTGGGGTCGAAGTCCGACCCGCCCTTGCCGCCCCCGATGGGCATGCCGGTCAGGGCGTTCTTGAACACCTGCTCGAACCCGAGGAACTTGACGATCCCCAGGTTGACCGAGGGATGGAAGCGCAGGCCGCCCTTGTACGGGCCGAGCGCCGAGTTGAACTCCACGCGGAAACCGCGGTTGATCTGCACCTCGCCGGCGTCGTCCTGCCACGGGACGCGGAAGATGATCTGGCGCTCGGGCTCGCAGATGCGCTCGATGGTCTTCATCTCGGCGTACTCGCTGTGCCGCCCCAGGACGACGGCCAGCGACTCCAGCACCTCGCGGACGGCCTGGTGGAACTCCTGCTCGCCCGGATTGCGCCGCAGCACCTCCGCGTAGATCTCCTGCACCTTCGCAGGCACGTCCACGTGCACGCGGGTCCTCCTCGTTGTGGATGGTCCCCGCAGTCTCGCAGCCGGTCAGCCGGCGACCTCGCCGAGGGCCCGGGGGACCTCCGCCGGCAGCTCGCGGGCGAGGAAGCCGAGCCGGCCCACGGACGACGCCAGCCGCTCACCGCAGCGGCCGTGCACGAAGGCCGCCCAGACGGCCGCCTGCGCGGGATCGGCGCCGCGGGCCAGCAGCCCGCCGGTGATCCCCGCCCGGACGTCGCCCGAGCCCGAGACGCCCAGGCCCGCGTTGCCGCTCACGTCCTTCCACAGCTGCCCGTCCGGGGTCGCGATCCAGGACGTCGCCCCGCCGAGACCCACCACGGCCTGCGTCCGGCCGGCCAGGTCGAGCGTGGCGGCCGCCGGGTCCTGCTCGACCTGGTCGTCCTCGACGTGCAGCGAGCGGGCGATCTCCGTGGGGTTCGGCGTGAGCACCGCCCGCCCCTCCAAGTGGAGCAGGCAGGTCTCGTCGGCGGTGACGCAGGCCAGGCCCAGCGCGTCGAGGGCCAGCGGCCCCTCCAGGTGGGGCAGCAGCCGCTCGCCGAACGCCTGCGTCTCCTCGACGTCGGTCATGCCCGGCCCGAGCAGCACGGCGGCCGCCGCCTCGGCCAGGTCACGGACGACGTCGGCCCCGCCGGCACTGATCGCCCCGCCGTCGGTCTCCGGGAGCGCCCGCACCAGTGCCTCGGGCAGCGCGGCGGCGGCGAACGGGGCCAGCGAGGCGACGGTCGCCACCTGCAGCTTCCCGGCGCCGGCCCGCATCGCCGCCTCCGCGGCGAGCAGCACGGCGCCGAGGGTCTCGGTGCTCCCGCCGATCACCAGGATCGAGCCGCGGGCGTTCTTCCCGCCGGTCGGCTCGGGCAGCTGCCAGCTCCGCAGCACCTCGGGGGTGACCAGCGTCGGGTCAGGGGTGCTGCGCGGCATCGGGTTCCTCGGTGACTTCCTCGTCCCGCTCGACCAGGTGGTCGACGTCGTTGAACGACACCAGCTCGAGGTCGCCCCCGCCGTTCAGCTCGTACCGGGTCAGCGAGGCGTTGGCGACCTGCTGCTCCTTGTCGACGGCGAGGAGCTGCTGCTCGGTCAGCTCCTCCAGCACGTACCGGAAGACCATGATCACGGCCTGGTGCGCGACGACGAGCAGCCGCTCGCAGTCGTGCCGGAGGGCCTCGGTGGCGAGGAGGCTGCGGATCCGCAGGGCGACGTCGGCCCAGCTCTCGCCGCCCGGCGGCCGGTAGTAGAACTTGCCCAGCAGGTCACGCCGCCCCGCCTCGTCGGGGAACTGCTCGCGGATGCCGGCCCCGGTCATGCCGTCGAAGGCGCCGAAGTCGCGCTCGCGCAGCCGTTCGTCGGTGCGCACCCGCACGTCGAGCCCGGCGGTGGCCAGCTGTGCCGTCGTCAGCGCCCGCGCGAACGGCGAGCTGAGGACGGCGGTCGGCCGCTCGTCCTCGGGCAGGGAGGCGAGGTGCCGGCCCAGCGCCTCGGCCTGCGCCCGGCCGGTGTCGGACAGGGGGACGTCGGGGTCGCGGACGTCCAGCTCGAGCCGGCCGGCACCCGCCTTCTGGGCGTGCGCGTCGGCGACGTTGCCGATGCTCTCGCCGTGCCGCACCAGCCACACCACGGAGGGGGCGGGTTCCCGGTCGCTCATGTGGCACTCCCGTCCGTACCGCACCCTGCGGTTCCCCCGGACGGCGGTAGCCGCGCAAGGGAGCCCCGAAACCGTCACCACCCGACGGCAGGATGAACCCGTGACGCTTCCCACCGACCTGCCGGTGCTCCCCTTCCCTGACCAGGCCGCGCTCGAGGCCTGGCTCGAGGCGGAGCACGAGACCGCGCCGGGGCTGTACGTCAAGCTGGCGAAGAAGGGTTCGGGGATCCCGTCGATCAACTGGGAGCAGATGGTCGAGGTCCTGCTCTGCTTCGGCTGGATCGACGGCCGGGCCAACCGGCTCGACGACTCCTTCTACCTGCAGCGGGTCACGCCGCGGCGCCGGAAGAGCGTGTGGTCGCAGAAGAACGTCGCGACCGTGGAGCGGCTGATCGCCGGGGGCCGGATGCGCCCGGCCGGTCTCGCCGCGGTCGAGGCCGCGAAGGCCGACGGGCGGTGGGAGCGCGCCTACGCCGGGCCGGCCACCGTCACGCTGCCGGACGACCTCGCGGCGGCGCTGGACGCCGAGCCCGCGGCCCGGGCGGCGTACGACGCCCTGGACGGCACCAACCGCTACGCCGTCCTCTGGCGGGTGCACACCGCCGGCACCCCGGCGACGCGGGCGAAGCGGATCGCGGCGGCCGTGCAGATGCTGGCCGAGGACCGGCGCATCCACTAGTCCGCGGTGGGCTTCTCCCGCCAGAACGCGGCGTCGCGGGAGCGCCACCAGAGCATCAGGACGACGCCGGCGAGCATCACGCCGACCCCGATCACCAGTGGTGGACCGACCCCGAACCACGCCTGCCCGGTGTAGGAGTTCTCAGCGTCGGCGAGGTCGCGTACCGACAGGACGAGCAGCCAGGCGAGCATCGCCGCACCCGTGAACGGGCCGACGCCGAGCAGCAGGAAGTCCCGCACGCTGCGCAGCAGCCTCCGGCGGAAGTACACGGCGCACGCGAGGCCGGTGAGCGCGTAGTAGAGCGCGATCAGCAGCGACAGCCCGGTGATCGAGTCGTACAGCGCGTTCTCGCTGACCAGGCCGACCCCCAGGTACCAGGCGATGCCGACGACGGCGACCCACCACGTGGAGACGTCCGGCGTGCGGTGCAGGGGCGAGATCGAGGCGAACCGGCGGGGCAGCGCGGCCCGCCGTGCCATCGACAGGCCCGTCCGCGACGCCGGGATGATCGTCGTCTGGGTGGACGCGATGGCCGACGTCGCGACCGCGAGCAGGACCACCCAGTCCCAGCCGCCGAGCGCCTCCGACGACAGCAGCGCGAAGACCGCCTCCTCCTCGTCGGCGTTGCCGGCCAGCCAGTCGGTGCCTGCGAAGGAGACGACCGCCGTCCCGACCGCGAGGTAGGTCAGCAGCAGGACCACGGTGGACAGCACCGCGGCCCGTCCCGGCGCCGTCCGGGAGTTCGTCGTCTCCTCGGTCAGGTTGACCGCCGACTCCCATCCCCAGTAGGCGAAGACCCCGAGCAGCAGGCCGCCGGTCAGGGCCGCTCCTCCGGCGCCGAAGGGGTCCAGCCATCGCCAGGACGGCGTCAGCGCGTCGAACGGGCTGTCACCGGCGACGCCGCGGGAGATCGCCACCCCCGCGAACACGGCCAGCGCGACCGTCTGCGCGAGGATCAGCCCGTTCTGCAGCCGGGCCGACAACTCCGTCCCGCGCACGCAGATCCAGGCCATCAGCACGATCAGCGCCACGGTCAGGACGGGGACGGCGAGCGGCGACTCCGTCCAGCCGTCGAGCCCGGCGGCGAGCAACGTGAACCGGACCCCGACCTCCGCGAGAGAGCCGAGGACCAGGACGCCGGTCATCGTGATGGCCCAGCCGCCGATCCAGCCGGCCCACGGCCCCATCGCCCGGGTGACCCAGCTGAACGTCGTCCCGCAGTCGGGATCGGCGCGGTTGAGCGCGGCGAATGCCCCGGCGATCAGCAGCATCGGCACGAAGGACGCCAGCAGGACGCCCGGCGCGTGCACACCCACGAGCGCGACGACCGGCCCGAGGACGGCGGCCAGCGAGTAGGCCGGCGAGGTCGCGGCGAGACCGATGACCAGCGCGTCGAGGAACCCGACGGCGTCCGGCCGCAGGGTGGCCTCGGCGGGCGGCTGGACGGACGTGCCGGGGGCGCTCACCCGGTCGGTTCTGCCACCCGGAACGGCAGGGGGCAAATCAGCC
>NZ_SPQM01000223.1 GCF_004570345.1 Blastococcus sp. CT_GayMR20
ACGGCCGTCGCCACCCGCGCCACCGGCCCGGCTGCGCGCCGGCCGTGGCGGTACGGAGGGCGGTGAGCTCGGCGGGCGTGAGGGTCTCACCGGCGGCGACCCGCTGGCGCAGCGCGAGGGCGTCGCGCAGGGCCTGGGCCTCCCGGGCGCTGAGGGGAGGCCGGGCAGCGGACGCGCGAGGACGCGCCGGCGTGCGTGTGGCAGGCACTGCGTCCCCCGGCGTCTCGTCGTCCTACGTGGCCGGCTCCGGCTGCGGTTGCAGCTGGAGCGTTCGACCTCGTATCGACGTGCCGAGGGGGACCGCTGAACGACCTCACCCCCCGTCTCACCCCTCCGGGTGAGGGTGAAACGTGCGGGCCGTCCCTCCTAGGGGGCCCACCAGGCGCCGTGCCGGTGGACCAGGGGGATCCGCAGCTCGCCGCCGTCCTCGGTGGAGACGACGACCTCGACCCCGGTGATGCGGACCGGCGGTCCGTCGTCCTCGGGCTCGAGCACCTGTCCGGTCGCCAGGGGGATCGGGGGCACGACGAGGACGTCGTCGCCGGACGGCGGCTCGGCCATGGCGGTCCTCCCAGGAGTGCTCAGCCCGTGTCGGGTCTGCCCGGAACGGGCGCTCCCACCGTAGGGGGCGTCCCCCGGGCAGGGATCGGGCCGGGCAGCTCCTCCCGGGGGAGGGCTGCCCGGCCCAGGGGCCCGTCCCGGGGCTCCCCGACCCTGCGGGGTGAGGAGGACGGGGTCCTTTTGTCAGCGCTGGTCGACGGGGACGAAGCTCCGCTCGGCCTCGCCGATGTAGAGCTGGCGCGGGCGCCCGATCTTGGTGCTGGGGTCGGCGATCATCTCGCGCCACTGGGCGATCCACCCCGGCAGCCGGCCGATGGCGAACAGGACGGTGAACATCCGCGTCGGGAAGCCCATCGCCCGGTAGATGAGGCCGGTGTAGAAGTCGACGTTGGGATAGAGCTTGCGCTGGATGAAGTAGTCGTCCTTGAGCGCGATCTCCTCCAGCTGACGCGCCAGGTCCAGCAGCTCGTTGTTGCCGCCCAGCTTGTCGAGGACCGTGTCCGCGGTGGCCTTCACGATCGCCGCGCGCGGGTCGTAGTTCTTGTAGACGCGGTGCCCGAAGCCCATGAGCTTCACACCGGGCTCCTTGTTCTTCACCCGCTCGACGAAGCGGGGGATGTCCCCGCCGTCGGCCTTGATCGCCTCGAGCATCTCCAGCACCGACTGGTTGGCCCCGCCGTGGAGCGGGCCGAACAGGGCGTTGATGCCGGCCGAGACGGAGGCGAACAGGTTCGCGTGCGAGGAGCCGACCAGCCGGACGGTCGACGTCGAGCAGTTCTGCTCGTGGTCGGCGTGCAGGATGAACAGCATGTCCAGCGCCTTGACCAGATCGGGGTCCTGGGCATAGGGCTCGGCCGGGAAGCCGAAGGTCATCCGCAGGAAGTTCTCGACCAGCCCGCAGGAGTTGTCCGGGTACAGGAACGGCTGGCCGACCGACTTCTTGTAGGCGTAGGCGGCGATGGTGGGCAACTTCGCGAGCAGCCGCAGGGTGGAGATCTCGACCTGCTGCTCGTCGAAGGGGTCGAGGGAGTCCTGGTAGAAGGTCGACAGGGCGCTGACGGCGGAGGAGAGCACCGGC
Organism: Blastococcus sp. CT_GayMR20; assembly: GCF_004570345.1. The sequence goes on from NZ_SPQM01000223.1 coordinate 1,640, forward strand.
ATCGGGTGCGCGTCGCGCGGGAACCCGTTGAAGAACATCTTCAGGTCCTCGTGCAGCAACGTGTGCCGGCGGATCCGCTGGTCGAACTCGCCCAGCTGGTCGGCCGTGGGCAGCTCGCCGTAGATGAGCAGGTAGGTGACCTCGAGGAAGCTCGAGTGCTCCGCGAGCTGGTCGATCGGGTACCCGCGGTAGCGCAGGATCCCGGCGTCACCGTCGATGTAGGTGATCGCCGAGGCGCACGAGGCCGTGTTGACGAAGCCGATGTCCAGGGCGACCCTGCCGGTCGTCGACAGGAGCTTGCTGGTGTCGTAGCCGTCGGAGCCCTCGGTCGCCTCGACCACGGGCAGGGGCAGTTCTCCACCGGGGTAGCGCAGGACCGCGTCGGCGGAGCCGGATACAGGGGCGCTGTCTGTCTCGGTCACGATCTCGGACGCTACTGGCAGACGGGCGCAGGTGCCGCCCGAGCGGGTGCGGGGAGGCCCCCGCACCCGCCCGGCGGTCACGGGTGGGTCATCGAGAGGACGTCGAGGGCCTCGTCCAGCTGCTGCTCGGTGAGCTTGCCCTGATCGACGTATCCGCGTTCGACGACGACCTGGCGGATCGTCTTCTTCTCCTTCAGCGACTGCTTGGCGACGATCGCCGCCTCCTCGTAGCCGATGTACTTGTTCAACGGGGTGACGATCGACGGGGAGGACTCGGCCAGCTCGCGGCAGCGCTCGACGTTGGCGGTGATCCCGTCGACGCAGCGGTCGGCCAGCAGCCGGCTGACGTTCGACAGGAGCCGGATCGACTCGAGCACGTTGCGCGCCATCAGCGGCAGGGTCACGTTGAGCTCGAAGTTGCCGGTCGTTCCGGCGAAGGCGACCGCGGCGTCGTTGCCGATGACCTGGGCGGCGACCTGCACGGTGGCCTCCGGGATCACCGGGTTCACCTTGCCGGGCATGATCGAGCTGCCCGGCTGCAGGTCGGGCAGGTAGATCTCGCCGAGGCCGGTGCGCGGGCCCGAGCCCATCCAGCGCAGGTCGTTGGCGATCTTCACCAGCCCCACGGCGATCGTGCGCAGCTGACCGGAGGCCTCGACGAGCCCGTCGCGCGAGCTCTGTGCCTCGAAGTGGTCGCGCGCCTCGGTGAGCGGCAGGTCGAGCTGGCCGGCCAGCCGCTCGATGATGGCGGCGGCGAACCCGGGCGGGGTGTTGATCCCGGTGCCGACGGCAGTGCCGCCCAGCGGCAGCTCACCGATGCGGGGGAGCGAGGCCCGGAGCCGCTCGACGCCGTAGCGGACGGCGGCCGCGTACCCGCCGAACTCCTGGCCGAGGGTCACCGGCGTGGCGTCCATCAGGTGCGTGCGGCCGCTCTTCACGACCTCGGCGAACTCGTCGGCCTTGCGCGACAGCGACAGCTCGAGGTGCTGCAGGGCGGGGATCAGGTCGCGGACGATCGCCCCCGTCGTCGCCACGTGGATGGCCGACGGGAAGACGTCGTTGGACGACTGCGAGGCGTTCACGTGGTCGTTCGGGTGCACCGGCTTGCCGAGCGCCTCGGTCGCGAGGGTGGCGATGACCTCGTTGGTGTTCATGTTGCTCGACGTCCCGGAGCCGGTCTGGAAGACGTCGATCGGGAAGTGCTCGTCGAACTCGCCGGTGGCCACGCGGGCGGCGGCATCGGTGACGGCTGCGGCGATCCCGCCGTCCAGGACGCCCAGGTCGGCGTTCACCGTGGCGGCCGCCCCCTTGATGGCGGCCAGGGCGCCGATCAGCTCGCGCTCGATCGGCGTGCCGGAGATCGGGAAGTTCTCGACGGCCCGCTGCGTCTGCGCGCGCCACTTGGCCCACGCGGGTACGCGGACCTCTCCCATGGAGTCGTGCTCGATGCGGTACTCCCCGCCGGCCTGGTCTGCGGCGTCCTGCTGAGGGGCCACGCTGCGCTCCCGAGTGTGTCGTGGTGACGGTGCTCCGCACGCGACCCTAGACACCCCCGGGAGCCGCGCTGGTTCCGGTCCGCGCGCGGGCGGCCGGACCGCGGGAGGTGGAGGTCGGGAACGGGGGGCCTTAGCATCCGGCAGGACCGACGACGTCGTCCTCTCCGAGGGGTGTCCCCATGTCACAGCCGCCGTACCCGCCGCCGGGCGGCAACGACCCCGGGGGCGACGAGCCCGGATCCCGGGGCTGGAACCCGCCCGGAGGTGCCGACGACCCCACCCGGCAGTTCAACCCGCCGCCCGGTGGTGGCCCGGGTGAGGGGCAGCGCGACCAGACGCAGCAGTTCCCGCAGCCGGGTCCCTACGGGCCGCCCGGGCAGCCGGGCCAGCCCTACGGCCAGCCGGCCCAGCCCTACGGCCAGCAGCCCTACGGGCAGCCCGGACAGCCGCCGTACGGGCAGCCGGGTCAGCCGCCGTACGGGCAGCCGGGTCAGCCGCCGTACGGGCAGCCGGGTCAGCCGCCGTACGGGCAGCCGGGTCAGCCGCCGTACGGGCAGCAGTCGTACGGCCAGCCCGGCGGGCCGGGACAGCCGCCCTACGGTCCGCCGTGGGGTCCCCCCGGTGGCCAGCCGCCGAAGGGCAACCGCAACACCCTGATCGCGCTGATCGTCGCCGGCGTCGTGGTGCTCGCGGCAGTGGGCGTCGCCCTGTGGTTGCTGCTCGGCGGCGACGACGACCCCCCGACGGCGAGCGACGCCACCACGAGCAGCTCGAGCAGCGCCCAGGAGACGACGTCGTCGAGCTCCCGGTCGTCGACGAGTTCGTCCAGCACCTCGTCGACGACGTCGTCCAGCTCGCCGACCAGCAGCGCGAACATCCCGCCGGCCGGGGGCCCTCCCGAGGGGCTGGGCGACGACCCGACCCTCGACGAGTTCGCCCAGGAGTGCTACGACGGCAGCATGGACTCCTGCGACCTGCTCTACGGGGCCTCCGACGACGGGTCGGCCTACAAGGCCTACGGGGACACCTGCGCGGGCCGGCAACCGGAGGGAACCCAGATCCTCTGCACCACCGCCTTCCCCGACGACTGAGTCCGCACCTGCGCCCGAGCCGGCCCGGCCCTCCCTGCGGAGGTGCCGGGCCGGTTCTCGTCCTGAGGAGGCAAGCTGTCGGCTACGGTCCGGAACCGTGTCCGAGGGTCCTGACAGTTCTGTGCGCGCCTCCGACGCCGACCGCGAGGCCGCGGTCACGCGGCTCCAGACCGCCGTGTCGGAGGGCCGGATCGATCTCGACGAGTTCGGTCAGCGGGCGGACGCGGCGTACGCGGCGGTGACGAGGGCCGAGCTCGACGGGCTGCTGGCCGACCTGCCGGCGAACGCGCCCCCGCCGCGGGAGATCGTCGGGATGCGGGTGCCGGAGGAGATCCGGGGGGTCTTCGGCGACATCCGGCTCTCGGGCGGCGCAGCGGTGCCCCAGCGGGTGCACAACGTCTTCGGTGACATCCGCCTGGACCTGCGCGGTCTACGGACCGGGGCGGACCGGATCGACCTCCACCTCACCACCGTCTTCGGCGACGTGGAGGTCATCGTGTCGGAAGGGGTGGACGCCGAGCTGCAGGGCAGGACGATGTTCGGCGACCGGAAGGTCGACCTCGCTCCGGTGCAGCGGCTGGCCGGCACCCCGCTGGTCGTCGTCCACGCGTCGGCGGTCTTCGGCGACCTCCGGCTGCGCAGCCTGGCCCCGGGGGAGTCGCCCAGCCGGTGGCGGGCGCTGATGGACCGGCTGGCGCAGCGGCCGCTGCCTCCGCTGCCGACACCCCCGCCGCCGCCGACACCCCCGCCGCCGCCGACACCCCCGCCGC
>NZ_SPQM01000224.1 GCF_004570345.1 Blastococcus sp. CT_GayMR20
GCTGGTCCGCCGCCGGAGCCGCGGGATCCCGCCGTTCACCGTCGTGTCCTGCGACAACATCCCGCACAACGGCGACCTGGCGCGCAGCAGCTACGCCGCCTTCGCCGCCCTGCGGGACCCCGAGCTGGGGGAGTGGGTGCGGGCGAACGTGCCCTTCCCGAACTCGATGGTCGACCGCATCACCCCGGTGACCGGCGACGAGGACCGGGCGCAGCTGGCCGACCGGTTCGGCGTCGAGGACCGCTGGCCGGTGGTCTGCGAGCCGTGGACGCAGTGGGTGCTGGAGGACTCCTTCGCCGACGGGCGGCCGCCGCTCGAGGACGCCGGCGTGCAGCTGGTGGACGACGTCGTCCCGTACGAGCTGATGAAGCTGCGGCTGCTCAACGCCGGCCACCAGGTGCTGGCCCACCTCGGCCAGCTGGCCGGCTTCGAGCACGTGCACCAGGTGTGCGCCGACCCGCTGTTCCGCCGGTTCCTGGCCGGCTACCTGGACGAGGAGGGGACGCCGACGCTGCCGCCGGTGCCGGGCATCGACCTCGCCGCGTACAAGGCGGAGCTGCTCGACCGCTTCGCCAGCCCCGCCATCCGCGACACCCTGGACCGGATCCGGGCCGAGGCCTCCGACCGGATCCCGCAGTTCCTGCTGCCGGTGCTGCGGGCGAACCTCGCCTCGGGCGGCGAGATCCGCCGCTCCGTCGCGGTCCTCGCCGCCTGGGCCCGGACGGCCGAGGGTGCCGACGACGCGGGACAGCCGTTGACACTGACCGACGCCCGGGCGGACGCGCTGACGAGCCGGGCGAGCTCGACCGACGCTCTGGCGTTCGTCGCCGACCGGGAGCTCTTCGGCGACCTGGTGGACGACGAACGGTTCGTCGCGGCCTACCGCGAGACGCTGACCTCGGTGCGCACCCGCGGCGCCCGCGCGACCGTGGAGTCGCTCGTCTGAGCGAGGATCCTCATTCGATGGGCAGGCCCGTGTAGTTCTCGGCGAGCTCCCGGGCGGCGGCCTCCGACGAGCACACGCGGCGGAGCTGCGAGAGCTGCATCTCCGCGTCGAAGTCGTCGCCGGAGCGGTGCAGCATCGAGGTCATGAACCAGGAGAAGTGCGTGCACCGCCAGACGCGGGCCAGCGCCCGGTCGGAGTAGCTGTCGACAAGGTCGTTCTGCTTCTCCTGCAGCAGCCGGACCAGCGCCTGCGCCAGCAGCGTCACGTCGGCGACCGCGAGGTTCAGGCCCTTCGCACCGGTCGGCGGCACGATGTGGCCGGCGTCGCCGGCGAGGAACAGCCGGCCGCGGCGCATCGGCGCGCTCACGAACGAGCGCATCGGCAGGATCGACTTCTCGGTGACCGTGCCGGTGGTGAGCTCCCAGCCGTCGAGGGCGAAGCGCGTGGCGAGGTTGTCCCAGATCCGGTCGTCGGACCAGTCCTCGATCTTCTCCGACGGATCGACCTGCAGGTACAGCCGCGAGACCTTCGGCGAGCGCATCGAGTAGAGCGCGAACCCCTCGGGGTGCCAGGCGTAGATCAGCTCGTCGGTCGCAGGAGCCGCGTCGGCCAGGATGCCCAGCCAGGCGTAGGGGTAGGTGCGCTCCCAGGTGCGGCCGGTCGGGCCCTGCTGGACGACCGCCCGTGACGGCCCGTGGAACCCGTCGGTGCCGGCGACCGCGTCGCACTCGAGCACCTGCGGGTTGCCGTCGGCGTCGGTGAAGCGGATCCGCGGGCTGTCCGAGTCCACGTCCTCGGGGATGACGTCGGAGACCTCGAACAGCAGGGGCGGGCCGCCGTCCAGCTGCGCCTTGATCAGGTCCTTGGTGACCTCGGTCTGGCCGTAGACCCAGACCGTCCGGCCGCACAGCTCCGGGAAGTCGAGCTTGTGCCGCGTCCCCGGGTGCTGCAGGTAGATGCCGTGGTGCTCGAGGCCCTCCCGGTGCAGCCGGTCGCCGAGGCCGACCTCGGTCAGCGTGTCGACCGTGTGCTGCTCCAGGATGCCGGCGCGGATGCGCGCCTCCACGTACTCCCGGGACCTGTTCTCCAGGACGACGTTGTCGATGCCCTGCAGCGTGAGGAGCCGCGACAGCAGCAGTCCCGCGGGGCCGGCCCCGATGATCCCTACCTGGGTGCGCACGCCGCCGAGTGTGACCGCGACGACCTCCTGCTGGGAACCAGCATCTTCCGGTCAGCGGAAATCGCGCGTGCGGGCCAGCTCCCGGCCGATCCCGCGCGCCGCCACCTCCAGCACGGGCACCAGCCGGTTGAGATCGCGGCGGTGCGGCGGCACGACGATGCCCAGGGCGGCCACCACGACCGGGCCGGCGCGGCGGTCGACCTGCACGGGGACGGCCAGGGAGGCCGCACCGGGCGACATCTCCTCCGACGTGCGGGCGTAGCGGCGGCGGCGGACCTCGGCGAGCTCCCGCCGCATCCGCCCCGGGTCGACGACCGTGTCCCGCGTGATCCGCGTGAGCGACCGCAGTGCCTGCTCGACGACGTCCTGGGGTGCGGCCGCCAGCAGCACCTTGCCCACCCCGGTGGCGTGCAGCGGCAGCCGGCTCCCCACGTGGCTGACCACCGGGACCGACTCGCGGCCGGAGATCCGTTCGACGTAGAGGGCGCTCAGGCCCTCGCGGACCGCCAGGTGCACCGTGTCCCGGATCGCGGTGTGCACGTCCTGCAGGAAGGGTGCGGCGACCTGGCGCAGCTCCAGCTGGACCGGCGCGAGCAGCCCGAGGTCCCAGAGCTTCCGGCCGATCTCGTAGCGGCCGTCCGACCGGCGGTTCAGGGCACCCCAGTCGGTGAGCTCGCCGAGCAGCCGGTGCGCCGTGGTCAACGGGGTGCCGGAACGCTCGGCGATCTCCGACAGGGACAGCCTGGGCGCGGAGGCGTCGAAGGCCGCCAGGATGGCCAGTGCCCGGGAGGTGACCGAGCGGCCGGGTGCGGCACTGCGGCCGGCCATGGGCACTCCCTCCCGCCCAGTGGAAGTCCGGGTTTGAGCAGCCTAGCTGGGGAGCCGTACCGTCCCGGCATGACCGGGACCACATCCGGTAGTCGGCTCCACCTGCCGCGCTACCTGCGTGAGGACGAAGAGTTCCGCACCCCCGTCGGCTTCCCCGATTACCGCAGCACGGCCCTCCGCGCCCCGCTGCGGACGCCGGTCGACCTGCCGCAGCGGCTCACCGAGATCACCGGGCCCGTGCTCGGCGAGGACCGGGTCAGGCCGGAGGACGCCGACCTCACCCTGCGCAACGGTGGCGAGGCGGTCGGCCAGCGGATCCTCGTGTTCGGGCGGGTGCTGGACAGTGGCGGCCGCCCGGTGCCCCACGCGCTGGTCGAGGTGTGGCAGGCCAACGCGGGTGGCCGCTACCGGCACGTCGTCGACACGTTCCCGGCACCCCTCGACCCGCACTTCGACGGGCTGGGCCGGGTGGTCACCGACAGCCTGGGCCGCTACGAGTTCATGACGATCAAGCCCGGCGCCTACCCCTGGGGCAACCACCACAACGCGTGGCGCCCCGCCCACATCCACTTCAGCCTGTTCGGGCGGGCCTTCACCCAGCGGCTGGTCACCCAGATGTACTTCCCGGACGACCCCCTGTTCGGTCAGGACCCGATCTTCAACGCCATCCCGGCCGCTGCGCGGCCCCGCACGATCAGCCGGTACTCCCTGGAGCGCACGCAGGACAACTGGGCCCTGGCCTTCGAGTGGGACATCGTGCTGCGCGGCACCGACCAGACCCCGTTCGAGACCGAGGACGACGGAGACGTGGCATGAGCGGGCCGACCGCGGACCCGCTCGACGTCCGGGCCGCGACCGAGCCGCACCAGCCACGCTCGGGGCAGCGCGGCAGCGGATTCCTCACCGGACCGTTCCGGCTCGGCCCGACGCCGAGCGCGACGGTCGGCCCGTACCTGGCCATCGGCCTCACGTGGGCCGACGGCATCTTCGCCGCCGAAGAGGGGACGCCGGGCGGTGTCTGGATCCGCGGCCAGGTGTTCGACGGCGCCGGGAACGTCGTCCCGGACGCCATGATCGAGACCTGGCAGGCCGATCCGGACGGCGGCTTCCCGTCGCCGGAGGACCCCCGCGGCGCGGCGTCCTATCCGGGCTTCCGGGGCTACGCCCGGGCGCAGACCAACACCGGGGAGTTCGGCATCTTCACCCTCAAGCCGGGCCGGGTGCCCGACGGCGAGGGTGGCTCGCAGGCGCCGCACATCGACGTCTCCGTCTTCGCGCGCGGCATCCTCGACCGCGTCGTCACCCGGATCTACTTCGCCGACGAGGCCGACGCCAACGCCGAGGACGTCGTCCTGCGCGGCCTGACCGACGACCAGCGCAGCACGCTGATCGCCGCGAAGACCGATGACGGCTACCGCCTCGACATCCACCTGCAGGGCGAGCGGGAGACGGTGTTCTTCGCCCTATGACGGGCTCCGGTAGGAAGAGCGCGTGAGTGGTCTCTTCGACGGAACCTTCGCCCGCGGGGGAGCGGCCACCGCCGTCTCCGACGAGGCCTGGTTCCGGGCGCTGCTGCAGGTCGAGGCCGCCCTCGCCCGGTCGGCCGCCCGGCTGGGGCTCGTCCCGACGACGGCCGCGGACGCGGTGACCAGGGCGTGCCAGGACCCGGGGAAGCTGGACCTCGCGACCGTGGTGGCCCAGGCCGCGGACGCCGGCAACCCCGTCCCGCCCCTCGTGCGCGCGCTCCAGGGCGCCGTCGGGGAGCGCGACGCCGCCGCCGTGCACGTGGGCGCCACCAGCCAGGACGTCCTGGACACCGCGCTCGTGCTCCTCGCCCGCGACGCCGTCGCCGCGATCGACGCCGATCTCGTTGCCGCGTCCGAGGCCGCCGCCCGTCTCGCTGCGGCCCACCGGGACGACCTGGTCATGGCCCGCACGCTGATGCAGCAGGCGCTGCCGACCACGTTCGGCCTCAAGGCGGCCGGCTGGCTCGCCGGCCTGGACGGCGCCCGGCTCCGGCTGGCCGAGGTGGTGGCGACGCTGCCGGTCCAGTACGGCGGCGCGGCGGGCACGCTCGCCGCCTCGTCCGGCTCCGGCGTCGCGCTGCGCGACGCCCTGGCCGCCGAGCTCGGGCTCGCCGACACCGCGGTGCCGTGGCACACGGTGCGGCTGCCGATCGCCGACCTGGCCGGCGCCCTGGGTGCCGCCGCCGGCGTCGTGGGGACCGTCGCACTCGACGTGGTCCTCATGGCGCAGACCGAGGTCGCCGAGGTGAGCGAGGGCGGCGGCTCCCGCGGCGGGTCGTCGGCGATGCCCCACAAGCGCAACCCGGTCGCGGCGATCTCGGCGCGCGCCTGCGCCCGCCGGGCACCCGGCCTGGTCGCGACGCTGCTCGGGGCGATGGAGCAGGAGCACGAGCGCGCCGCCGGCGCCTGGCACAGCGAGTGGCCCACCCTG
>NZ_SPQM01000225.1 GCF_004570345.1 Blastococcus sp. CT_GayMR20
GCCGAACAGGGCGTCCAGCGGGTTGGCATCGGCGGCGCGGGTCTGCGTCACGCCCGACAGGCGGACGACGCGGTCGCGGCCGCTGCGCTTGGCGTCGTAGAGCACGCCGTCGGCCGCGGCGAACAGCGTGCGGCGGTCGTCGCCGCGGGCCGCCGAGGCGATGCCCACGCTGATCGTGACCGGCACGTCGAGCCCGAACTGCGCCCAGTCGTAGTCCGCGACCCGGCGTCGGGTGCGCTCGAGCGCGCGTTCGGCCTGCTCGGCCGTGGTGTCGGGCAGCAAAATCACGTACTCGTCACCGGCCCAGCGGCACACCTCGTCGGTGTCGCGGACGCCGGCGATCAGCAGCTCGGCGACCGTCCGCAGCACGGAGTCGCCGCCCGGGTGGCCGATCGCGTCGTTGATCGACTTGAACCGGTCCACGTCGACGACGGCCAGCGCGGGCGCGTGGCCGGCCGACAGCAGGCCGTCGAGCCGGGCCTCGGCGTAGCGGCGGTTGGGCAGGTGGGTGAGCGGGTCCTCGTAGGCCTGGCGGCGGAGCTGGCCGGCGGCCCGCTCCGTCTCGAGCAGGCTCTTGCGGCGGCCGAACAGCTCCACCCAGCGGGTGCGCCGCTCGTCGACGCGGTCCAGCTCGTCGGAGAGGTAGGCCTGCAGGTACGGCAGCGCACGGCCGGCGTCGTCCAGCTCGGCGTGCAGCGTGCACAGCTCGCGCAGCGCGGCCCGGCGCAGCCGGGGCAGCCCGTGCTCGGTGGCGAGGCTCAGCGCCGACACCAGGTGCTCGTCGGCCTCGCGGACGTCGCCCTGCCGGCGCAGCGCCCGGCCCAGCGCGAGCTGCGCCGACGCCAGCTGCGCCCGGTCGGCGGTCGCGGACGTGAGGCGGACGGTGGCGCGCAGCGGACCGATCGCGGCGGCGTGCTCGTTGAGCCCGACCAGCGCCCAGCCGTGCACGACCTGGGCGGTGACGATGCCCGGGTCGTCCGGCGGCAGCAGTTCGAGCGCGCGCTCGGCCAGCTGCCGGGCCTCGGCGAAGTGCGGGGCGGCCGACTCGGGGACGCCGTCGTCCAGCAGGCCCTCGCCCAGTTCCGCGCAGAGCTCGCCGAGGCAGGTGGCGGTCGCGGCGACGAGGACCTCGGGGTCGCCGTCCTCCGGTCCGAGCGTGCCCGGGTCGGCGGCGGCGGTGACGGCCGTCTCGTAGGCGCGGCGCTGGTAGTCCAGGGCCAGCGGCATCAGCTCGAGGTCGGCGAGGACGGCCGCGAGGGTGCCGAGGGTGTCGATGAGCAGGGCGCTGGGGGCGAGCAGCGGGTCGAGCAGGCTGGCCGCCTCGACCGCCTCGTCCATCGCGGCGTCGATCCGCCGGGAGAGCAGCTCGATGCGGGCGTGCCGGGCCAGGCCCGCGGCGCGCTGCAGGTCGTCGTCGCTCGCGTCGAACGCCGCCTTGGCCGAGCGGACCAGGGCGATCGCCAGTGCGGCGCGCGTGGCCGACTCCGACCGCGGGTCTGCGCCCTCGCCGTCCACGGAGCTGCCGCCACCGTCGATGAGCTCGGCGACGCCCGCGTGCAGGTCGAGCGGTGGCTCGTCGGTGGCCGCCGGTTCGCCGACGAGCGTGAAGCCGGCGACCCGCAGCCGCCGGACCAGCAGCTCGGCCCGGAGGGTGTCCGCCCACGCCTTGCCCAGCGACACAGGGGCGTCGGCGGGCGCGTCGGCGGCCGGATCGGCGGCGACGTAGGGCGACGGGTCCCGCTCGACGCCGGCGAGCAGTTCCTCGGCATCGTCCAGTTGCCAGTTCGCCAGGGCAGCGGTCACCCGATGGTGCAGAGCTCCGGGTGGCACGAGCGCACTGTGCACGTCGTCCCCTCCGGTGTCGAGGATGTGTCCGGGAACGCGCCGTCCCTCGTCAGACGCGTCCCACGAGCCCCAGGCGGGCGTGGTCATGCGCCGTCCTCGTCATCCCTGATCGCCTCGACGCCGGGGGCCCGGACGCGGTTGCGCCCGCCGCGCTTGGCGGAGAAGAGGTTCAGGTCGGCGGTGTCGAACAGCGCCTTCCAGCCCACGACGGTGGCCGGCTGTCCCTCGTCGACGACGGGTGCGGTGGCCACGCCGATCGACACGGTCACCGGCTCGGGGAGCTCCAGGTCGCTCCAGTCGGCCGCGGCGACGGCGGCCCGCAGGCGCTCCATGACCACGACGGCCTGCGGCTCGGTGGCGGTCGGCAGGACGACGAGGAACTCGTCACCGGCCCACCGGTAGACCTCGTCGCCGGTGCGGCTGTGCTCCCGGAGCAGGTCGGCCACCCGCCGCAGGACGACGTCCCCCTGGCTGTGCGACGCGGCGTCGTTGACCGACTTGAACCGGTCGACGTCGACGACCGCCAGCGACAGCGGCTCGGCGCCCAGGCGCATGGCTCCCAGCCGGCGTTCGGCGCTGCGGCGGTTGCCGAGGCCGGTGAGCGGGTCCTCGAGCGCGTGCCGGCGGAGCATGGCCGCCTGCCGCTCGGCCTCGCGGAGCCGGCTGCGGCGCACGAACATGTCGGCCCACATCTGCCGGCCGCGGGCGTGGGCGCGGCCGGTGTCGGAGCGGTAGGCCTCGAGCCAGTGCAGCGCCTCGGCGGGCCGCCCGAGGTCGGCGGAGTTCTGGCCCGGCTGCTCTCCCGGATCGCCCAGCGCGACGACGACGCGGCGACCGGCGAGGAGGCGATCGGCCTGCTCGTGGAGGCCGCCGGCGCGTTCGTGGCCTCCGGGGACCGCCGCCGCTACCGGCAGAGCCTGCTCGAGCTGGGCCAGAACTCCGCCGACCTCGGGCGGCCCGCCGAGGCGCTGCACTGGCTCGAGGCCTACCGCTCCGACACCGGCCGCGCCCACGCCCGCGGCCGGCAGATGTGGGCCGACATGTTCGTGCGCCGCAGCCGGCTCCGCGAGGCCGAGCGGCAGGCGGCCATGCTCCGCCGGCACGCGCTCGAGGACCCGCTCACCGGCCTCGGCAACCGCCGCAGCGCCGAACGCCGGCTGGGAGCCATGCGCCTGGGCGCCGAGCCGCTGTCGCTGGCGGTCGTCGACGTCGACCGGTTCAAGTCGGTCAACGACGCCGCGTCGCACAGCCAGGGGGACGTCGTCCTGCGGCGGGTGGCCGACCTGCTCCGGGAGCACAGCCGCACCGGCGACGAGGTCTACCGGTGGGCCGGTGACGAGTTCCTCGTCGTCCTGCCGACCGCCACCGAGCCGCAGGCCGTCGTGGTCATGGAGCGCCTGCGGGCCGCCGTCGCCGCGGCCGACTGGAGCGACCTGGAGCTCCCCGAGCCGGTGACCGTGTCGATCGGCGTGGCCACCGCACCCGTCGTCGACGAGGGACAGCCGGCCACCGTCGTGGGCTGGAAGGCGCTGTTCGACACCGCCGACCTGAACCTCTTCTCCGCCAAGCGCGGCGGGCGCAACCGCGTCCGGGCCCCCGGCGTCGAGGCGATCAGGGATGACGAGGACGGCGCATGACCACGCCCGCCTGGGGCTCGTGGGACGCGTCTGACGAGGGACGGCGCGTTCCCGGACACATCCTCGACACCGGAGGGGACGACGTGCACAGTGCGCTCGTGCCACCCGGAGCTCTGCACCATCGGGTGACCGCTGCCCTGGCGAACTGGCAACTGGACGATGCCGAGGAACTGCTCGCCGGCGTCGAGCGGGACCCGTCGCCCTACGTCGCCGCCGATCCGGCCGCCGACGCGCCCGCCGACGCCCCTGTGTCGCTGGGCAAGGCGTGGGCGGACACCCTCCGGGCCGAGCTGCTGGTCCGGCGGCTGCGGGTCGCCGGCTTCACGCTCGTCGGCGAACCGGCGGCCACCGACGAGCCACCGCTCGACCTGCACGCGGGCGTCGCCGAGCTCATCGACGGTGGCGGCAGCTCCGTGGACGGCGAGGGCGCAGACCCGCGGTCGGAGTCGGCCACGCGCGCCGCACTGGCGATCGCCCTGGTCCGCTCGGCCAAGGCGGCGTTCGACGCGAGCGACGACGACCTGCAGCGCGCCGCGGGCCTGGCCCGGCACGCCCGCATCGAGCTGCTCTCCCGGCGGATCGACGCCGCGATGGACGAGGCGGTCGAGGCGGCCAGCCTGCTCGACCCGCTGCTCGCCCCCAGCGCCCTGCTCATCGACACCCTCGGCACCCTCGCGGCCGTCCTCGCCGACCTCGAGCTGATGCCGCTGGCCCTGGACTACCAGCGCCGCGCCTACGAGACGGCCGTCACCGCCGCCGCCGACCCGGGCACGCTCGGACCGGAGGACGGCGACCCCGAGGTCCTCGTCGCCGCGACCGCCACCTGCCTCGGCGAGCTCTGCGCGGAACTGGGCGAGGGCCTGCTGGACGACGGCGTCCCCGAGTCGGCCGCCCCGCACTTCGCCGAGGCCCGGCAGCTGGCCGAGCGCGCGCTCGAACTGCTGCCGCCGGACGACCCGGGCATCGTCACCGCCCAGGTCGTGCACGGCTGGGCGCTGGTCGGGCTCAACGAGCACGCCGCCGCGATCGGTCCGCTGCGCGCCACCGTCCGCCTCACGTCCGCGACCGCCGACCGGGCGCAGCTGGCGTCGGCGCAGCTCGCGCTGGGCCGGGCGCTGCGCCGGCAGGGCGACGTCCGCGAGGCCGACGAGCACCTGGTGTCGGCGCTGAGCCTCGCCACCGAGCACGGGCTGCCCCGGCTGCGCCGGGCCGCGCTGCGCGAGCTGTGCACGCTGCACGCCGAGCTGGACGACGCCGGCCGTGCGCTGCCGTACCTGCAGGCCTACCTCTCCGACGAGCTGGACCGCGTCGACGAGCGGCGCACCCGCTGGGTGGAGCTGTTCGGCCGCCGCAAGAGCCTGCTCGAGACGGAGCGGGCCGCCGGCCAGCTCCGCCGCCAGGCCTACGAGGACCCGCTCACCCACCTGCCCAACCGCCGCTACGCCGAGGCCCGGCTCGACGGCCTGCTGTCGGCCGGCCACGCGCCCGCGCTGGCCGTCGTCGACGTGGACCGGTTCAAGTCGATCAACGACGCGATCGGCCACCCGGGCGGCGACTCCGTGCTGCGGACGGTCGCCGAGCTGCTGATCGCCGGCGTCCGCGACACCGACGAGGTGTGCCGCTGGGCCGGTGACGAGTACGTGATTTTGCTGCCCGACACCACGGCCGAGCAGGCCGAACGCGCGCTCGAGCGCACCCGACGCCGGGTCGCGGACTACGACTGGGCGCAGTTCGGGCTCGACGTGCCGGTCACGATCAGCGTGGGCATCGCCTCGGCGGCCCGCGGCGACGACCGCCGCACGCTGTTCGCCGCGGCCGACGGCGTGCTCTACGACGCCAAGCGCAGCGGCCGCGACCGCGTCGTCCGCCTGTCGGGCGTGACGCAGACCCGCGCCGCCGATGCCAACCCGCTGGACGCCCTGTTCGGC
>NZ_SPQM01000226.1 GCF_004570345.1 Blastococcus sp. CT_GayMR20
AGGATCGAGTCGATCAACTCCCGGCGCTCCTGCACCTCGGTGAGGAGGGTGTTGGAGTCCAGGATCAGCTGGGTGAACTCGCCGTTGCGATCGGCGAGCACCTGCGTCACCTGCCGGGTGGCCGACAGCAGCTGGCGCAGCTGCTCGTCCCGCGAGGCGATCGTGTCGGAGAGCCGGGCGAGCCCCTGCAGCGAGGTGCGCACCTCGTCGGGGGTCTCGGAGAAGGTCTCGGCCAGCACCTCGAAGCTCGAGGCCAGCTGGGCGGTGTCGATCTCCTGCACCGTGGACGACAGGTCGGCGAAGGCCTCGACGACGTCGTACGGGGAGGCGGTCCGCTCCAGCGGGATCCGGTCGTCGGGGTCGAGCGGCTCGGCCCCGCGCGGGACCAGGGCCACGTACTTCGCCCCGAGCACGGTCTCGATCTTGATCGCCGCCTCCGAGCGGTTGCCGACGAAGGCGTCCTTGACGCGGAACTCGACGGTCACCGCGCCGTCCTCCAGCGCGAGGCTCTGCACCTTGCCGACCTTCACGCCGGCGACCCGGACCGGGTCGTCGGCCTGCAGGCCGGCGGCCTCGGAGAACTGCGCCTTGTAGACGGTGCCCCCGCCGATCAGCGGCAGGGACTGCGCGTTGAAGGCCATGAACACCAGGACGGCGATCACGCTCAGGCTGACCGCGCCGATGACGACGGGGTTGCGGTCGCGGAAGTTCGTGGACTGGCGGGCCATCAGCTGCACCCCTCCGCTCCGCTTTGCGTGGGCGGGATGGTGACCGCCTGACCCTGCGGGCTGGTCCCGGGGATGACGTCGGTCGGCGGGAGGGTGACGGTGCCGTTGTAGCTGCACATGAAGAAGTTGAACCAGCTGCCGTTGATCGCCGTGCGGGTCGTCAGGTCGAGCTTCGCCGGGGCGGTCTGCAGGAACCGCTCGACGAGCTCGCCGGTGTCGCCCAGGTTGCGGGACAGGTCCTCGAGCGCGGTGATGTCGGCGGCCAGCGGCGGACGGACGTCCTCGAGGAAGCCGCTGGTCGACACGGCCAGCTCGTCGATCGTCTGCAGCGAGTCGAAGATCGCCTCGCGGTCACCGGCCAGCCCGGTCACGAACTGCTGGAGGCTCACCACCAGGTCCGACAGCTGCTGGTCGCGGGCGGCGAGGGTGCCCATCACGGTGGTCAGGTTGTCGATCACGTCGCCGATGACCTCGTCGCGGTCGGCGAGGCTGCTGGTCAGCGACCCGACGTGCGCGAGGAGGCTCTCCATCGTCCCGCCCTCGCCCTGGAAGACCTGGATGATCTCGAAGGAGACGCGGTTCATGTCGGCCGGCGACAGTGCCTGCAGCAGCGGCTGGAACCCACCGAAGAGCACGGTGAGATCCAGGGCGTTCGTGGTCTGGGCCAGGGGGATCACCGAGCCCGCCTCGAGGGTCTCCCCGCTCGAGCCCTCCCCCTCGGTCAGCACGATGTACCGCTGGCCGACGAGGTTGCGGTACCGGATCGTGGCCTCGACGGCGGCCGGCAGCGGGACGTCCTCGTTGACCTCGAGCTCGACCTCGGCCACCGGGCGGTCGGTGCCCTCGCCGAGCCCGATGCCGACCACCTGGCCGACGCGGACACCGGCGATGCGTACCTCGTCGCCCTCCACCAGGCCGGCGACGTCGGTGAACTGGGCCCTGTAGGTCAGCTGCTCGCCGTAGCCGGCGTTGGTGATGGTCGTGACCAGCACGTAGGCGGCCATCATCGTGACGACCGCGAACACGGTCAGCTTGACCAGGGGGGCCGCCATGCCCCGCAACTGGCCCTTCATCGCAGCATCACGTTCTTTCCGCGCAGGATCGGCGCCAGGGAGGAGGCGGCAAGGTCCGAGACGTCGTCGGGCTGGGCGCCCGTCTGGTAGGCCAGGATGCTGCGGACGAAGTCCAGCTCGGCGGTCGAGCCGACCAGCACGTCGGGTACGGACGCTCCCGCCTGGCCGTTACCGGGCACGTTCTCCGGGTTCCCGCCGTCGTCGGCTCCGCCGCGATAGCACGCGGGCTCGGGACGCTCGGCGCTCTCCGGGGACTCGATGCCGTCGTTGGGCGGGTAGGGGCAGTAGTACTCGCCGGACGCCGCCTGCGCGATCTCGGCGTCGATGTCGTCCAGTCCTCGGCAGTCGGGTGCGGCGTTGTCCGCGTAGATGGGCTGGTCGCCCGGCTGGTAGGGGTTCCGCGGCGGGAAGGTGAACTGGATGTTCAGGTTCAGCGCCGGGTCCCCGTCCTGCCCGAAGGTCTCGCCGATCCGGGGCACGGAGCGGGTGAGCCCCTCGAGCAGGCACGGGTAGATCGGCGAGTACTCGGCGAACAGGCCCAGCACCGGCCGCGACGTCTCCGCCAGGGAGATGATGTTCCGCTCGTTCGTCTCCAGCCACCCCGCCGTCACGTTGGACGACGTCGTCCCGACGGTGAAGGTCCGCCGCAGCTGCTCCTCCTGGTCCACGACCGTCCGGTTGGTGACGACGAGGTTGTCCAGGACGGCGAGCAGGTCGTCGGCCGCACCCTGGTAGGTCTCGGCGAAGTCGGCCAACTCGGAGATGTCGGCCTGCAGCTCCGGCAGGACAGTGTTGATCTCCCCGAAGTACTCGCCGGTCGCCGCGAGGTTGGCACCCAGCTCGTCGCCCCGGCCGCGCAGCGCATCGGCGACCGCCCCGAGGGTGAAGGAGAGGTCGTCGGGGTGCACCGCCTGCAGCAGCGGGAGGGTGTCGTCGATGACGCGCTGGAGCTCGATGGCGTTCTCCGTGCGGTCCTGCTCGATCACGTCGCCGTCGGCCAGTCGCTCGCCGCTGGGGTCGTCGGGCAGCTGGAGGGCGACGTAGCGCTCGCCGAACAGCGTCTTCGGGAGCAGCCGCACCGACACGTCTGCGGGGATCTGGTCGAGGTACTCCGGGTTGATCGCCAGTTCGATCGTGGCGCCGTCCGCGTCGGCCTGCACCTCCCGGACGTCGCCGACGATGACGCCGCGGACCTTGACGTCGGACGCCTCCTGCAGCTGGTTGCCCGCGGTGTCGGTCTCCAGCGTCACGCGGGCGACCTCGGTGAACGCCTTCTGGTAGGTCGCGACCGCCAGGCCCAGCAGGAGCGCCAGGACGACGAGGAACGCCACGCCTTGGAACCGGATCCGGATCTTCTTGCTCATCGCGCGCTCACCCCGCAATCCGGACCGTCGTCGTCGAGCCCCAGATGGCCAGCGACAGGAAGAGGTCGATGATGTTGACCGCCACGATGGAGAACCGCACCGCTCGGCCCACCGCGAGTCCGACGCCGGCGGGACCGCCGCTGGCCCGGTAGCCGTAGTAGCAGTGGGTCAGGATGATCACGACGGCGAAGACCAGCACTTTCAGGAACGACCAGAGGACGTCCTGCGGTGGCAGGAACAGGTTGAAGTAGTGGTCGTAGGTGCCGGCGGACTGCCCGTACATCTGGATGGCGATGGTCCGAGTGGCGAAGTAGCTCGTCAGCAGCCCCAGCACGTACAGCGGGATCACGGCGATGAAGCCGGCGATGATCCGGGTGGTCACCAGGAACGGCAGCGAGGGCACGCCCATCACCTCGAGGGCGTCGATCTCCTCGTTGATCCGCATGGCGCCGATCTGCGCCGTGAAGCCGCAGCCCACCGTGGCCGACAGGGCCAGACCGGCCACCAGCGGCGCGATCTCCCGGGTGTTGAAGTACGCCGAGAGGAAGCCGGTGAACGCCGACGTCCCGAGCTGGTCGAGAGCCGCGTAGCCCTGCAGCCCGACCTCGGTGCCGGTGAAGAACGACAGGAAGGCGATGACGCCGACGGTTCCGCCGATGACCGCCAGGGCGCCGGTGCCGAAGGTGACCTCGGCCAGCAGCCGGAAGGTCTCCTTCTTGTAGCGCCTGACGGTGCGCGGGGTCCAGGCCAGCGCCCGGGCGTAGAAGCCGATCTGGTCGCCGAGGTCGTCGAGGGTGTTCAGGGGCGGCCGGTACACCCTCGTCACGAGGCGGCGGGCACCGACCTTGATGCGGTCCCCCGGTGAGAGCAGCGCCATCACTGCCCCTTCGGCGGAACGAGCTGGAAGTAGATCGCCGTGATCACGAAGTTCACCGCGAAGAGCAGCAGGAACGTGATGACGACGGACTGGTTCACCGCGTCGCCGACGCCCTTGGGCCCACCTCCGGCGCGCAACCCCTTGTAGGACGCGACGATCGCCGCGATCAGGCCGAAGATCAGCGCCTTGATCTCCCCCGACCAGAAGTCCTCCACCTGCGCCAGCGCGTTGAAGGACGCCAGATAGGCGCCGGGGGTGCCGCCCTGCAGGATGACGTTGAAGAAGTACCCACCGGCGACGCCGACGACGCTGACGAGACCGTTCAGCAGGACGGCGACCAGCATCGAGGCGAGCACCCGGGGCACGACGAGGCGCTGGATGGGGCTGATGCCCAGCACTTCCATGGCGTCGATCTCGTCGCGGATCTTGCGCGCGCCGAGGTCGGCGCAGATGGCCGATCCGCCGGCCCCGGCGATGAGCAGCGCCGTCACGATCGGGCTGGCCTCGCGCAGGACCGCCAGCACCGAGGCGGAGCCGGTGAACGACTGGGCGCCGAGCTGCCGGGTCAGTGATCCCAGCTGCAGGGCGATGACCGCCCCGAACGGGATCGCGACCAGGGCCGTCGGCAGGATCGTCACGCTGGCGATGAACCAGGTCTGCTGGATGAACTCGCGGATCTGGAACGGCCGCTTGGGCAGCGCCTTCGTGACGTCGAGAGCGAAGGCGAACAGGTTCCCGCTCGCCGCGAGCGGACGGGTCGGCGAGAACTTGCCGTCGAGCAGCCCCGGGGCCTTCGGCTTGTCCGTCGCCGTCACCCCTCGCCCCCCTGCCGGGGGAGGACGGCGGTGGCGGTCGCGCCGGACGGCTGCTCGGCGCCGTGCGCATCGGCCTCCGGCGCCCAGTGCCGGCCACCGGCACCACGGGTCGGCTGGAAGGCACCCGAGTCGGCCTGCGCGAGCAGGTCCTCGGGCAGGGAGGCACGGATCGCCGCCTGGGTCTCCTCGTCGAACTCGTGCAGCATGCGGGCGACACGCTCCTGGCGGCGGCGCTCCGCCTTGCGCTCGGGGAGGCCCTCCGTGGGCGTCAGCTGCGGCGGCACGGCGTCGCCACCGGAGGCGCCCTTGGGGCCGATGCCGTTGTGCGAGTCGCCGCCGCGCGCCTCCAGGGCGGCCATCTCGGCCTCCACCTGGGCGACGTCCTTCTCCTCGCTCATCCCGATGGGGCCCTCGCGGCGGCCGTTGAGGAACTGGCGGACCACCGGCTCCTGCGAGGTGAGCAGCTGCTCGCGCGGGCCGAACATCA